>JBCCRG010000032.1:0-14662 GCA_039208155.1 Bacteroidota bacterium
CCGCCTTTGACGGGTCGCACATACTTCCGCTCAGTTACGATAACGGGAACGAGGCTGCCGCCGCGCGCCTCGCTGTAGTGCGCAGCTAACGACGCGGCGCGCTCCACGACGTGCGGCCCCGGCCGGTCGCCGCGCCCGCGCACCCGCACCACGACGTGCGAGCCGGGCACCCCGCGCGCGTGCAGCCATAGGTCGAACGGCCGCGCGTGGCGGGTCGTAAGCTCAGCGTTGGTCCGGGCGTTTTTGCCTACCCACGCTTCGTAGCCCTCAGGTAGAGCAAAGGTACGATAGGGTAGGCGTTCCTCGCCCATCGCCTCGCGTCCGGTGAAGCGAGCCAGCGCGGCGGCGTGGGCCCGGAGGAAGCGTTCGAGGTCGGCGACGCGCTCGCAGGCTTGCAGGTCGGCCAGGAGTGCGGCGGCCTCCTCGGCCTCGGCCTGGACGCCCTGCCAGCGGTCCTCGGCGTGAGCGCGCGCCTGGCGGGTACGCCTGGCCTTGTCGTAGTACCGCTGCGCGTTCTCGATGCCGGAGCGCGCCGGGTCGAGCGGGATCGTGACGGGCGCGCCGTCCTCCAGGATGTTGGGAAGCGTGACGGCGTCCTGGCCTGGGTCGAGCCCGGTGGCCTGGGCCATGAGGAGGTGGCCGAAGGCCTCGTAGCGGTCGGCGCGGCTGGGCTGCGCGAGCTCGTCGAGCATGGCCTCGGCGCTGCGGCTGCGGCGTGCGTGCGCGGCGGCGAGCGCCTTCGCGACGGGCTCGTAGCGGGCGCGGAACCGCCGCTGCCCGAGCCGCCGCCGGACTGTGCTGCGGAGCGCCCGGTCGAGCGCCTGCCCCCATGATCCGGCGTCGTCGAACCGAAGCGCCCTGTGTGTGGCAGCGAGGTGCTGCAGCGGCACGAGCGCGAACGCCTCGATCTCGGCGCGGCCGTCCACGTCCTGCTCGTAGACGTGCGGCGCGAGGGCGTCGCCCTGCACGACGGCCAGCACCTCCGCCTCCAGCGCCTGCGCGGCGTCGAAGACGGCCCGACGCTCGGCCTCGCTCAGCGTGGCGGGCGCGGCATCGGGAACGAGTCCGGCGCGGTGCACGGCCTCTGCGGCGAGGCGGGGCCCGAAGAGCGGCATCGCTCGCGCGACGGCGGCCCGGACGGTCTTGCGGTTCGTTGGCCAGCGCGCCTGGAACGCGTCGAACGTCGCCATGGCGGGAGCCGGGCGTGGCTGCGGAGCTTCGGTGCCACGCAGTGCGGTGTCGCGGAGGAACGCCTCCCGCACGACGGGGCCACGCTCGGGGTCGCTGGCTACCCACAGCACGTTGGGGCGCGGCCCGAAGAGCAGCACCGTCAGCACCGAGTCGTCATCGAGGTGGAGGTAGACGAACCGATCGCGGTCCGCCACGCGCACGTCGGTCACGCGGCGGCCGAGCGCGTCCTCGAACAGCGTGACGCTGTTGCGGCGGGCCCGGTGCGCACCGTCGCTGCGAAAGACCGCCCGCTCGGCCCCGACGAGCAGGTGCACCGTCCACGCGACCTCGCCTTCGTTCGGCTCGTCGACATCCGGCTCATCGCGCAGCAGCACGAGGGCGAGTTCGTTGCGGTTCTGCGAGTACGCGTCCACGAGCTGCGTCCCGATGAGGTCGCGCCGCCAATGCTGGGCAATGGCGCGGAGGGTGTAGTAGCTGGTGGTCATGCGTCCTTAGTCCTTTGTCGCGGGTCCTTTGTCCTCGGTCACGCACCCTAACAAGCAGGGGGGCGAGAGTGCTGCGGTGTTTCAGTGGGGCGGTGGGCGCGCGTCTGCACGCTAGAAGCAGCAGTCTCTGACAGATACGACACACCCGAAGCACGGCAAAGAGCGTCTGCGCAGGTGCTTCCTAGGTCCGTGTGATATGCTGCGACGCCTACCCGAGCGCCGACCTCGCAAATCCGTTCCTATACCAACTACGAGAGAGAAGTGGCACGGCTCCCACCCCAGTCATCCCCGCGACCGCGGGGACCCACCAGATCAGCCCAATGTGTGCGCAGCCCCTCTCTTTCCAAGGGGCGAGATGCTCGAATGTACCTCCTCCTCCGATCCATCGCCTGTCCGCATCGGGAGTAATCACCAGACACTCGTGTGGGTCCCCGCGTGCGCGGGGATGACTACAAGAAGCACCCAAGTTTTACATAAACGGCCTCGTGATTCCGGTTCGGTCGCAACGAGGCTCCCGAGTTTGGCATCAGAAACGGCTACCAGGGCCTCCCTATCACACGGCCTCACTGCGCCACTGCCTCACCCTTTGTCACGGCACGGCGCGCTCGATGCAGGTGTAGACGCGGTTGCCGAGGCGCTCGGCTAGGGCGAGGCGTAGGGCTTCCTCAAGGTCGCGCTCCTCGTCCTCCAGGAACTCGTCGTCGAAGAGGCGACGCTCGTTGCGGTCCAGGTCGAGGTCATCCGGGTTGCCGCGATAGAGGCCCGTGCGTAGGCGTACGTCCACGGTGCGGTCCACGTCGCCCTCGCAGAGCACGCGGCGGGTGCGGGCCTCGATGACCTCGTAGGCGAGGGTCGCGCTCAGGTCGATGTCCGTCTCGACGTAGGTGTAGGTCGCGGTGCCGCCGCCGCGCCGGTCAGCCGAGCGCGTCTCGCGTTTACGCTCGTCCTCCTCGCGCTCGAAGGCCTCCACGCGCGTCGCCACGGCGAGGTTGGCATCGAGGATGCGGGCGAGCTCGACGGAGGTGCCGCGTCGGCCATAGCGCTCGTCGCCGCCGGAGAGACCGCGGATGGCACGGCGCACGTCCGGCGGGTAGGTCGCCACGACGAAGAGCGGCGGCTGGCTCCACACGTCGTCTTCGAGGCGGTCGTTGAGCGCCTCCTGGAAGTCGCGGGGTAGGTCGCGGGTGGCCCGGCTGTCGCGCGTCTCGGTCGGGAACGCCGCGATGCGGATGCTGCCCGCGGCGAGAATCGCGGCCTGGAGGTCGAGGAGCGCGCGGTCGCCGGGCGCGAAGCTGAGGGCACGTTCGGCGCGGTCGTAGGCGGTGCGGAAGCGCCCGGCGGCGAGGGCGGCCTCGGACCAGGCGGCGTAGCTGTCCGCGCGCGCGGCGTCGAGGCTGGTCTGCTGCATAGGTGCGGGGTCGTACAACGCGGCCCGGTCGTACGCGTCGATGGCGGCCTCGTAGTCAGCGGCTCGGTCGGCATCCGCCCCGGCTTGCAGGAGCGCGTCGATGGCCGCGTCGAACGTCGCGCGTCGGTCCTCGGCGTAGGTGTCGAACGTAGGCAGGGCCACGCCCACGCCTCCTGCGGCTCCGAGCAACTCGTCGGCGTTGCGATAGCGGTCGGCCGCCGTCACAGGATCGCCCGCATCGAGCGCTGCGCCGATCTGGGCGACGTACGCCTCCATCGCCCGCGTCCCCGCCTCCACGAGCCGCGCGCGCACGGCGGCGTTCTCCTCCTTCTCCAGCGAGTCGACGTAGCGGAACGCCGCCTCCGCGTAGCGCCCCTGCGCTTCGAGCGCCTGCCCCTCGCTAAAGAGGTCCTCCGCGCTCTTGCAACCGACAGCCAGGGTCAGAAGCAGCACCGTATAAACGTATCGGCGGATGAAGGTGCGGACAGGAGAACTGGTGGGGGTGCAGCACATGGCGAGGAGAGGGAGAGACGGGTACACAAGACATTGCGCCAGAGCCGGCCCGGAGAGCGCACCGCGACACGGTCGTGCTCACCGCCGCGCGGCGAGCACGGCGGCGTGGTGCGGGACGGAGCGGAGGTAGTAGCTCGCCGTGAGCGCGGTCTGCTGGGCGGGCGTGAGGTCGGCGTGGCGGCCCTGACGGGCGAGGCGGTCCTGGCGCGCGTGGTAGAGCGCAAGCGCCGCCGCGACGGAGATGTTGTAGCTCTGGATGAAGCCGTCGATCGGCAGCACTACGTTGAGGTCGGCGTTCGCGAGGAGGTCGGCTGAGATGCCGCGCTGCTCGTTGCCGAAGACGAGCGCGGTCGGGATGGTGAAGTCAACCTGATCGATGGGCACGGCGTCGGCATCGAGGTGGGTGGCCGCGACGCGGTAGCCGAGCGCGTGCGCATGGTCGACGAACGCAGCCGGGGTGGTCCAGCGGTAGAAGTCGAGCCAGCGGTGGGCGCCCTGGCTGACGCGCGAGGCCACCTTCGAGGGGTCGGTGAGGTCGAGGTCGGCGGCGAGGTCCGTGATCGGCGCGGCAAATGGCGCGGCGGTGCGTGCGGCGAGGCGCTGCCCGAGCTTGTCGGCGTCGCCTTCGAGCGCAACAAGGTGCGCGGCCCCGAGGCCTAGCCCCTCGGCGCTCCGCAGGACCGCGTTGAGGTTGCCCGCGTCGTGGATGGCTTCGAGGACGGGCACGACGGCGTAGGTGCGCCGCGCGACGGCCTCCGCGATCCGCGCCCGGCGGCGCTCCACCAGCAGCGGCCCCAGCGCCTCGATCACCTCAATGTGCGCGTACGCCGCCCCGTCGATGACGAAGCCCTCGGCGTAGGGCAGCACGGCAGGGGAGAGGAGAGACACGTCGGACAGGGCAGGGGGGATGAGGAAGAATCCAAGGTAGGGGGAACGAGGCGAACAAGAGGGCAAGGCGACGAACGCGGCACGATCTTCCCCCATCGCCGTTTCCTCGGCGCCCCACGTCCACCATCGCCGGCTCCCTGCTTTCTCGCCATGCGCCGCCCGCCCGCTTCTCTGCCCATCCCGCTCACGTTCGCCCTGGTGCTCCTGCTCGCGCTAGCTGCCGCGCCGGGCTGCACGGACGACTCTGCTGCGTCCAGCCTGGACGAGGTCGCGCTCCTGGACGACGCCGACGCCGTGCTCGACTCGCTGCTGGCGCGGTGGCAGACAGCGACGGCGGACGTGTCGGGCTTCACGCTCGCCACGGACGTCTTCATCGCGCGGTACGTCCGCCGTCCCGACGGCACGTTCGGCCCCGTGGGCGTCGAGCCGCGCACGGCCGAGGCGGCACAGGGAGGGCCCCCGCCGGTCCAGTTCCTCCACCCCGACCGTCAGCGCGTCGCGGCCCTGCTGCGGGGGCGGTCCGACCTCGTCCTCGACCCCACGGCCGCGCCGCCGCGCTACCGCCTCGTCGCGCGCCCCGAGGCGCTCGCCGTCCCCGGCGGCGTGCCCACGCTCGACTCGACCGCCACGCCGGAGGCCGCCGACATCGTCGTGGAGGCGGGGACCTATCATCTGCGCGAGGTGCGCACCCGCAGCCCGCTCCCCGGCAGCGAGGTCGACTCGGCCGTGGTGGACCTCCGCATCGCCTACGGCGACTACCGCGTGGTGGACGGGCTCGCGGTTCCGCACGCGGTCTCCGTGAACGCCAGTGGCCTGCTGGAGACGTTCGACGAGGGCCAACTGATGTTCATGCGGGCGCAGTACCAGCAGCGTCTCAGCCGCGCCGCCAACCTCACGGGCGAGGCGCGGGCAGCCGAGGAAGCCGAACTCGCCGACCTGAAGGCGCTCCTGCTCGACGGTACCTCGACGGAGACGATGCAGGTGGACTCGGTGGCGGTGCAGCGAGACGCTGAGTGAATACCAAATCCGGGGGCCGCATTGCGACCCGGTCGGGGCAACGAAGTCGGATTTGGGGCTATCGGCTGTCAGCTATCGGCTACGGGTTGCTCACGTCGCAACTCATCAAGCGGACTTGGTAAGCGAGAAGGCAGGAGTCTGAAAGGCCAAGTGCGAAGGCAACGTCTCGGATCTTCGAGGCCGCGTCCGCTTGAGAAGCAGCCAGCGGGCCGATACGGCCACACGACGGCGCAGTCTCACCGCAGCACGTTTGCCCACCTGCTTACGAGGCGCGGGAAGCCATTGAGGGCGAACTGGGCGGGGGCTCCGTCGTAGGCTCCGTCTCTTCGTTCTGCCAACCTTGCCCCTCTTCCCCATGACCCTCACAGATCGCGTCGCCGTCGTCACTGGAGCCAGCCGCGGGATCGGCCTGGCCTGCGCCGAGGCGTTTCTCGACGCTGGGATGCACGTCTACGCCCTCGCCCGGTCCACCGACGACCTCGAGGCCCACCGCGAGCGCCTCGGCGACCGCCTCCACCCCGTCCGGTGCGACGTCACGGACACCGCGAGCGTGGACGCTGCCTTCGCGCACATCGACGAGGCCGCGGGCCGCTGCGACGTGCTCGTCAACAACGCCGGGCTCGGCAAATTCGGCCCCGTGGACGCCCTCGCGCTCGACGACTGGCACGTCCAGATCGAGACCAACCTCAACGGCGTGTTCTACTGCACCCGACGCGCCGTGCCGCTGATGAAGCGCCAGTTCGAGGCAACGTCCACCGACGCAGCGCCGGGTTACGGTGGACACATCGTCCACATCGCGTCCGTGGCGGGGCTCGTCGGCAACCCCACGCTCGCCGCCTACAACGCGACCAAGTTCGGCCTGCGCGGCTTCGCCGAAGCGACGATGAAGGAACTCCGCCCCCACGGCATCCGCACGACCTGCGTCTACCCCGGCTCGGTGGACACCCACTTTGGCGACGTGGCCGGCATCACGATGAGTCCGAACGCCATGAAGCCGGAGGACATCGCTGCGAGCGTCCTGCACGCGGTCGCGATGCCCGTGCGTACGCTCGTCTCGGAGATCGTGCTGCGTCCGCTACGCGTGGGCCGGGGATGAGGGCAGCGCGGCGTTTGTCCTTCGTTTCTATGGGAATGATTCCACGGGACCCCTCGGACCCCTGTAAAAATGCACGAGGCATTTTAGTTTAACGTGCATGAAGGTGTACATTCCTGCCCTCTTAGACACCCGGGACCGTCCCGGCTCTCTCGCTACCACTCACTTCTCTACGTCACGCTATGCGTTTCATTCGCTACACAGTTGCGGCGCTCCTGGTCGCCTTTACGGTGCTCCCGGCTCAGGCTCAGCTCATCCGCTCTGAGCGCGTGAGCGATGCCCTCGCGGCCGCCACCCAGCTGCCTCCAGCAGACGCCCCAACCTCCACCAACACCCCCATCGTCCAGGCGTCCGGGGGACTCGATGCCTCGTTCCTCTACGGAGACTACAACTCCACCGGGGCGGACAACGATGTCTACGGGTTCTTCACCATCGCCGACCTCGAGGTGGAGGCGCTGGGTCCCCAACTCACGTTTGAAGGCGGCGATGGCCTGACCATCTCCAGCACCTTCGGTCCCGGCAACGTGACCTACAGCCTCTACCTGGTCGGCAGCACGTACTTCCTCGTCACCTCGGACGCGCTCGAGCCCGACAACGGCTACGAGGAGGTCGCTCCGGTTGGCGTAGACGCGGACCGCTTCGGCAACCCGGTCGGCATCCAGTACGATGCCACCTCCGGCACGGCAGTTCTCTTCACGCTCGCTTGCGGCACGGTCGAGATCGACGGAGAGGAGGTCTACGTTCAGTCCTACGTCCACGCGATCGACCTGGAGACGGCCGAGACCACCCTGGTCACGGAGCTCTTCGATCCTATGGCCGACGGTTCCGAGGGCAACGATGGCGTCTGCATCATCGGTGCCTCCTGGGACCCGGGTGCCAACATCGTCTTCGCCTCGGACATCGTCAGCGATGACATCGTCAAGGTAGATGTCGCCACCGGTGAGTTCATCGAGCGCGACATCTACTCCTTCGACAACCCGATCCTCGCCGACATCGCGTTCGTGCAGGACTCGGCGTGGGACCCCAACACGCAGCAGCACTACGTGGTGCCGTTCAGCGTGGATCGTGACGAAGAGGGTGGGGTCACCGCCATCGCGAGCCCGATCTACGTGTGCGAATCGTCCGGTGGCTGCGAGTACATCGCCGACATCGAGAACGAGGGGGGCTGGGTCGAGCCGCTGGGCATGGCCTTCCCGGATCTCGTGAACATCGCTGCTGAGGACGACGTGGCGCGCGCGCTCGACTCGTTCACGGCCTTCCCGAACCCGACGGCCAACGGCACCCAGTTGGCGTACACCCTCGAGAACGCCAGCACGGTCCAGATCGACGTCTACAACGTGCTCGGCCAGCACATCCGCTCGGTCGTGAGCGGCGTCCAGGCGGCCGGTGCCAACCAGGCGTTCCTCGACACGGCTGACCTGCCGGGCGGCCTCTACGTGGTCCGCTTCCAGACCGAGGACGCGGTCACCACGCGCTCGATCACGGTCCTCGACTAAGACCCTGCGTCCTTAGCCGAATAGGCTGGCGGGCCTCGGAGGTGACTCCGGGGCCCGCTGTCGTTTACCCAGCTGCGCGCTCGTCGTCCACGTAGCGCCGGACGCGCTTCTCGATGGCCTCCTCGGCGTCCCGGGCGCGCTGGGCGGCGAGGCGGTCGCGCACCTGCGCCTCGTAGCCCTGGGCGCTCGGGTCGTAGAAGAACGTCCCCTGCATCCCGGAGGGGAGGTACTGCTCGGCGACGTAGTGGTCGCGGAAGGCGTGGGGATATTGGTAACCCACGCCATGCCCGAGCCCGGCCTTGTCGCGCTTCGCGTCTTTGAGGTGGTTCGGCACGTCTTCGGTCTGCTCCTTCTCCACGTGCGCGAGCGCCGTGAAGAAGGCGAAGGCGCTGTTCGACTTCGGCGCGGTGGCGAGGTAGAGGCAGCACTGCCCGAGGTGGAAACGCCCCTCGGGCATCCCCACGAAGTCGAACGCCTGCTGGCAGGCCGTCGCGACCTGGATCGCCTGCGGATCTGCCAGCCCGATGTCCTCGGCGGCGAAGACGAGCATGCGGCGGAGCAGGAAACGGGGATCCTCGCCCGCGTAGAGCATCCGCGCCATCCAGTAGAGCGCCGCGTCGGGATCCGAGCCGCGCATTGACTTGATGAACGCCGAGACGGCGTCGTAGTGCGCGTCGCCGTCCTTGTCGTAGAGCACGGCCCGCCGCTGGATCGACTCCTCGGCCACGGCCAGGTCGATGTGGACCGTGCCCTGTTCGTCAGGCGTCGTTTCGACGGCAAGCTCGAGCGCGCCGAGGAGGCTGCGGGCGTCGCCGTTGGCTGTGTCCACGAGGTGGTCGAGCGCGTTGGCGTCGATCTTCACGTCGCGGGTGCCGTAGCCGTGCGCGGTATCCGCGAGTGCCTGCCGGGCGACAGCGCGGAGGTCGTCCTCGGTGAGCGTGCGCAGCTCGAAGACGCGGCTGCGCGAGACGAGCGCTTTGTTGACCTCGAAGTAGGGGTTCTCCGTCGTCGCGCCGATGAAGGTGACCATGCCGTTCTCGACGTGCGGCAGCAGCGCGTCTTGCTGGGCCTTGTTGAACCGGTGGACCTCGTCTACGAAGAGGATCGTGCGCTGCCCGTGGAGGGCCAGCCGCTCCTGCGCCCCCTCGATCTCCGCGCGGATGTCGCGCACGCCTGCGAGCACCGCGTTGAGCGTGGCGAAGTGCCGCGCCGTCGTCCCCGCGATGATGCGAGCGAGCGTCGTCTTGCCCGTGCCCGGCGGCCCAAAGAAGATCACCGACGTAAGCCGGTCGGCCTCGATGGCCCGGCGCAGCAGGGTGCCCTCGGCGAGGATGTGGGCTTGCCCGACGAACGCGTCAAGCGTGCGAGGCCGCATGCGGTCGGCGAGGGGCGCGTTGGCGCGGCGGCGCTCGTCGGCCGCCGCGGCGAAGAGGTCGGGCATAGCTGCGAAGTTCGAGGTGCGAAGTGGGAAGTTCGAAGCGGGCAGCACAGCCCTCCGTCCTGGCTCCGCCGGTGCGGTGCAGCCCGCTTGCCCCTCGACGTTCGCCCCTCGGCGCTCGACCTACGCGAGTTCGTGCTCTAGGCTGCGCTTGATGTTCTGGACGAACTTGTCCGTGAGCCGTTCGAACTCGGCGCGCACGATGGGCGGCGCGAGTCGCTTGGCGAAGAACGGGATGCCGTCCAGGACGATCTCCGCCTGGGCAGAGAGCCGCGCGAGCGTGGTGGAGCCGTCCTCGCGGAGCGTCACCTCGCCGTGGATGCGGTCATCGGCGACGTTGTCGTCGGTGGGCTCCCACCAGATGCGGCGGGCCGCCTCGTCCACGTGGAAGCGGCAGGCATAGATGATGCGCTGCGCGTAGGGCGGAGGCCCGAGCTTCTCGACGGTCCAGCGGAGTGCGCGGCCTGCGAGCCGCTCAACCTGTTCGGTTGCCGGGAAGAGATGAAGGAGGCTCGGAAAGTCCGACAGGGCCGTGAGGGCATCGTGCGCTCGAGCGCGGACACGGACTTCGCGGACGATATCGACGGGGACGGTAAGCGTCATCGGGGGGAAGGGTGAGGCGGAATCGGGGCCCCTACGCTGCAACAGTCCGCAGGGCTCCCTGGCGCGGACGTTACACCCAAGTTGTGTGCCAAGCATCGGGCTGGCGTGCGCCCCCTGCGCGCCACATGCATGGTCATAAATGATGCACATATGATCGTGGATAGGGTAGCCCAGCCTGGCACGTCAATTGCCTGAAATGAGCCGTGCTCGATTGGAACTGTGGGTCAGGGCACACCATCTTACCCCTCCATCTCATCTCGAGCGTCCCGGTCACCTCTCCCGCTCCCCCGCCACACCCTACGCGCCGACCGTGGCGCCGCGTAGGTTCCCTCCCCAGGATCCATGCTCCGCCCCCGCCAAGCCTGTAGCCTCGTGCTACGTTGGGCCGCCGTGCTGTGCGTCGCCGTTGCCGCACCGCCCCTCCATGCCACTGAAGTCGTCCGGACGGGCGAGCATCTCCCCGCGCTCGTCGGCGAATCTCCAGAGGCTCTCGTGGGCTACGCTTGGGACGGGGCCCGCTGGACCGCCGTCCCCGTCCAGGTTGATGAGCGGGAGTGGGTCGACGCGATGGTCGCCTTCATCGGGCGTGACCTTACGGCGTGCTTCAGCCCGGCGTGCTTCGAGAGCGTCGGCCTCGTCGAGGTGCTGGACTACACGGACCCCGGCACGCTCATCGGGCCGGACACCGATCCCACGTTCGACGTGGACGACGAGCTCGTCTTCATGGCGCGCTTCGCCGGCGTTCCGGCCGCCACCAATCAGCACCCTGCGGGCGTCGTGACGAGCACGCGGACCGCCGTCGCGGCGGGCAGCGGCGTCGTCTACCTCTACGCGGCCAGCGGCAGCGCGGACCCGAGCGCGGGCGAAGACCTCGTGACCTACCGCTTCGCGCTTGCCTCGGGCAGCTACCCGGCGGACTACAACTTCGAGGGCGACGGCGACTTCAACGGCGGGGTCGCCGCAGGCGAGGACCTCGGCGCGAATCCGGAGGTGTCGTGGGTAGAGACGGCCGCCTACCGTACCACCTTCGCTGACCGCTGGATTCAGGACGAGCTCTACGTCAAGAACGGCGGGGCGCTCGGGCCCGACTTCCTCGACCGCGCCAAGATCCTGTTTGCGCCCGGGGTCTGCGACCGCAGCGAGTGGACGGCTTCGGCGTCCGTCGGTGCCATCGTCGCCTCCATCGACGGGCCCGTGCGCGGCGTCCGAGCAGTGCGCGGGTTCAACTCCGGACCCCTCACCACGCGGACGCACTACTTCTACGAAACCGACATCGTGACCGTGACAGACCTGCGGGTCCACCCGGTCCCGTCGCTGATGGACCTGTACGACTACGCCTCGTCGGTTGCCGGAGCGACCTACGACAACGCCGAGAACGAGGGCCTCCTCATCGATGCCTTCCCGGACGCGTTCAGGGCGGGTGGCCGCGCTGCGAATGCGCCCCACTGGGAGGTCGTCAACGCGCCTACGGGCTCGGTCACGACGGCGCTGCAAGTGTCTACGGACCTCGACGGGCTCAACGCGATCACGACCTACTATGCGGACGGCGGCGACGTCCTGCAATGCACGGGTGACGCCTCGGACCGCGGCACGAGCGGCACCTACGTGGAGCAGCGCGTGCGTGACACCGACCCGCGCGACGAGGCTTTCTGGACGCTCGCAGGCCTCCGCCGCACCCGCTTGTCGTCGAGCGCCACGAGCCGTAGCGAAGCCGCCGCCTTCGCTGAGACCGCCTTCGCTCACTACGGCCCGACCCCGACGCGCCGGTTCGACGGTACGCCGTCGGAGGGCGGCGGCGTCGATCCTCCCCCTCCGCCGCCGCCCCCACCTCCGCCGCCGCCCCCACCCCCGCCACCAGCGGACGGCGCTGACCTAGCGGTGACGTACGACGGCACCACGGCGACGGTCATCAACAACGGGCCAGAGACGGCCACCGGGGCCGAGGCCAGCTACCTCAGCGGGCGCGGCACCGTCTCGCTCCGACTACCGCCCCTTGCTCCCGGTGACCGCGTCACGCAGCGGATCTCGCCCACAGACGACTGCGTCCGCGTTGCGGCAGGCAACCAGACCGACCCCGATCTGACCAACAACGAGGCGTGTGACGGTGACGACCCGCCGCCCCCACCACCGCCCGCCGAGGGGGCTGACCTCGTGGTGACGTACGACGGCACCACGGCGACGGTCACCAACAACGGCCCGGATACCTCGACCGGTGGCGAGGCGAGCTACACGAGCCGACGCGGCACGGTCTCGCTCGCTCTGCCGCCCCTGGCACCGGGCGCGAGCGTGAGCCAGCGCATCGGCACGCCGGTGGACGACTGCGTCCGCGTCGCGGCGGGCGGCCAGTCTGACCCGGATCCATCTAACAACGAGGCGTGCGTTAACCGTCTTGCAGCCCAGTCTCAAGCACGTCCCGCCGATGCGCTCGCGAGCGAGGCGTATCCCAATCCGTTCAACCCTCAGACCACGATTGCCTACACGCTACCGGCGGCGGGTCCCGTCACGCTCGCCGTCTACGACGCGCTTGGCCGCCGCGTCGCTCTCCTCGCTGAGGGGCTCCACGATGCAGGTCCGCACCGGGCACTCTTCGACGCGACGGATCTCCCGAGCGGGCTCTACCTCTACCGCCTCGATACCGCACAGGGTACCGTGACCGGCCGCATGACGCTGCTGCGCTGACCGAACTCAGTGCGCGTGCCCAATCCCGAGGGCGTCCTCGGCGAGCATGGGCAGCAGCATAAGCGCGATCCCGAGCACGATCATCACGAACTGCCACACCGACTTGATGGCGGGGTGGCTGTGGTGGTGCAGCTCGGGGATGAGGTCGCTCCCGGCGATGTAGAGGAACGACCCCGCCGTGATGGGCAGCAGGTAGGCCCCGAACGCCTCCACGCGCGTCCCGATGAGCAGCGCCACGACCGCGCCAACGACGCCAACCAGGCCCGAGGCGAAGTTGAAGGCCAGCGCCCGCCGCCGCGACATCCCGCCGTAGACGAGCACCCCGAAGTCGCCGATCTCCTGCGGCAGTTCGTGCAGCAGCACCGCCAGCGTCGTCACAATACCCACGGGGATCGAGACGAGGTAGGCTGCCGCGATCACCATCCCGTCGATCAGGTTGTGCGCGGCATCGCCGACGAGGTTCATCAGCGCGAATGGCTTCACGGGGGCCGGGACTTCGTGGGCGTGGGCCTCGTCGGCCACGCAGGCGGCAGCATGGCTCGACATCCCGTGGTCGTGGTGCCAGTGGAGGAACTTCTCCAACACGAAGAACGCCAGCACCCCAACGAGCACGAGTATCCCGACAAGCCGTCCGTCGCCGAGTTGGTCGTAGGCCTGCGGGATGAGGTGCAGCACCGCCCCGCCCAGCATCGCGCCTACGGCGAGCGCGACGAGCAGGAACACGAACCGCTCCAGCCGCGCCGCGCGCCACGACAGCGTAAAGAGCCCCACCAACGAGACGAGGCTGACGAGAAAGACGCTACCGACCGCAGCCAACCAGGGCGGCATGGGGGTGGGGAAAAGGGGCGAGGAGGAAGGGGCCGCAAGCTACGTGCGGACGCACGGCCAGACTACGAGGAGGACGTGAGGATAGCGGGGCCCGTGCGCCCCAGCCCTCGGCGCTGTGCGACTGTGAAGGCGCCGCGCGCGGCGTTTGAAGGCGGCGTGAGATCGTCCAGAGCGTCCACACTCTGCGAAACAGACGGTGCCGCGCTGCGTCAAGGGACACGACGCTGACAAGCGCCCAATCCACGGGTGCAGCCGGCCGGCCCCGTAAGGCCGACGCGCTGCACCCGTCTTTTTGTGGACGCCCTCTGGGCACGTCCGTTGTCACTGGTTTTTGGTCCTTTGTGGAAGGCACACAGGACGTCCGCTCCTCACCAGGCTGCCAGCCTGGTGCTGACGTCCTCCCTGGCTGTGCGTCCACAAAGCCTACCAGCCTGAACGCGCCTCAGAACTTCCTACTTCCCCCCTTCGAACTTCTTTCTTCCCGAAGTGGACTTCTCCTTCCTGAGCGTTTTCCTCGACGCGTTCCTGCCGCTCTTCGTGGCGGTCAACATCCCCGGCATCCTGCCGCTCTACATCGGCCTGACGGAGACGATGGACCCGCGGGCCCGCTGGCGGCTGCTCGTGCGTGCCCTCACGGTCGCGTTCGTCCTCGCGGTGCTCATGCTCTTCGCCGGGCAGGTCATCTTCCAGACGCTCGGCATCACCGTCAACGATCTCCGGGTGGGCGGCGGGCTGATCCTGCTCATCCTCTCGATCACCGACCTCGTCTTCAGCGAGCAGATGCAGAACCGTCGTACGGGCAACGGGCACCGACACGGGGACGACCCCGCTGACGAGGACGCAGCCCTCGATGGCGACGAGGAGGTCCCCGACCAGGAGGCGCTGGCCGTCGTCCCGCTCGGCATCCCGCTCATCATCGGCCCGGCGGCCATCACGACGATCCTCGTCTCGCAGCAGAGCTACGGCTACGCCCCGACGCTGCTCTCCGTCGTGGTGAACATGGCGCTCGTCTTCACGGCGTTC
>JBCCRG010000033.1:0-14570 GCA_039208155.1 Bacteroidota bacterium
GAGGCCCTTGGCGCGGATCGCCACGCCCGAGCCGCAGTGGCCGTAGCCCGCCACGACGAAGTTCTTGCCCGCGATCAGGATCGAGGAGGCGCGGAGGATGCCGTCGAGCGTCGACTGGCCGGTGCCGTAGACGTTGTCGAACTCCTGCTTGGTGGCGGAGTCGTTGACGGCGTAGACCGGGTAGAGGAGCTTGCCGTCGTCGGCCATCGCGCGGAGGCGGTGGACGCCGGTGGTCGTTTCCTCGGAGCCGCCGATGATGTCAGCGGCCTTCTCCGGGAACGCGCTGTGGACGCGGAAGATGAGGTCGGCACCGTCGTCGAGCGTCGTCGAGGGGGTCTTGTCGATGGTGCGGTCGATGCACCAGTAGAAGTCCTCGGTGTTCTGGCCGTACCAAGCGTAGATCTCAGTACCACCTTCGGCGAGGGCCGCAGCGACCTCGTCGTTGGTCGAGAGCGGGTTGCAGCCGCTCCAGGCGACTTCCGCGCCGCAGGCCTGCAGCGTCTCGACGAGCACGGCGGTCTCCTTCGTGACGTGGAGGCAGCCCGTGATCTTGTAGCCGGCGAACGGCTGCGTGGCGGCGTACTCCTCGCGGAGCTTCATGAGCACCGGCATGCGGCTCTCGGCCCACTCGATGCGCTTGCGGCCAGCGTCGGCGAGGCCGAGGTCCGCGACTTTGTAGTGTCCTTCCTTGTAATCCATTTCGGTTTAGAGGGTGTAGAGGTTCGGGGAGGGCAGAAAAGCAGGGCCGGGACGAAGGTTTCGGGCTAAGCCCTCTCAGCCCTGCTCCTTCGGACAATTCATGCAGCCTGCGAAACGGCCTCTTTGAGCGCGTCCACAGCGTCGAGGGCTTCCCAGGGGAACTCGTCGCGGCCGAAGTGGCCATAAGCAGCCGTGGAGCGGTAGGATGGGCGACGGGCCGGGTCGACCAGGCCGAGGCGCTCGATGAGGCCCTTCGGGCTGAGGTCGAACACCTGGGTCACGGCGTCCACGATGGCGCGGTCGTCGACCTTGCCAGTGCCGTACGTGTCGACGGTGATCGAGACGGGCTTGGCGACGCCAATCGCATAGGCAACCTGCACGAGTACCTCGTCGGCGAGCTCGGCCGCGACGAGGTTCTTGGCGACGTAGCGCGCGGCGTAGGCGGCCGAGCGATCGACCTTCGAGGGGTCCTTGCCGCTGAACGCGCCGCCGCCGTGGCCACCCTTGCCGCCGTAGGTGTCGACGATAATCTTGCGGCCGGTCAGCCCGGCGTCGCCGTGCGGCCCGCCGATGACGAAGCGGCCTGTCGGGTTGACGTAGAGCGTGACGCCCCCATCTTCAGGCGGGGCCATGTCAAGCACGCCCGCTGCGCCGAGCGCCTCGAAGGCCTGCGGGATGACGTGCGCGCGGAGGTCCGCCTCGATCTGCTCGCGGGTGACGTCCTCGCCATGCTGCGTCGAGACGACGATGGCGTCCACGCGGTTGATGGTGCGGCGGTCGTCGGCGTACTCCAGCGTGACCTGGCTCTTGGCGTCGGGGCGGAGGTAGGTCATCAGCTCGCCACCCTTGCGGATCTCGGCAAGGCGGCGCAGGATCTCGTGCGAGGCGGCAAGGGCGAGCGGCATGAAGGTCGAGGTCTCACGGCAGGCGTAGCCGAACATGAGGCCCTGGTCGCCCGCGCCCTGCTCCTGGTCCACGCCCGCGCCCTCGTCCACGCCCTGCGCAATGTCGGGACTCTGCTCGTGGATCGCCGAGAGCACGCCGCACGAGGCCGCGTCGAACTGCAGCGCGGGGTCCGTGTAGCCGATCTCCTCGATGGTCTGGCGGACAACCTTCTGCACGTCTACGTAGCCGTCGCACGTGACCTCACCCGCAACGACGACGAGTCCGGTCGTGCAGAGCGTCTCGACAGCGACGCGGCTCTTGGGGTCCTCCGCGAGGAAGGCATCGAGGAGGGCATCCGAGATCTGGTCGGACACCTTGTCCGGGTGCCCTTCCGACACCGATTCCGAAGTAAAGAGGTAGGCCATAAATGTGGAAGAAGTGGAGGGAAAGCGAGTCCAGCGGTGGGACTCGGTGTGCGATAGCTAGCGCCTAGGTCGTGGCAGTCAGACGATGGAGCGCCGTGTGGGAACGAGACGGCGCGCGTAAGCGGCGGAAAATACGAGGCTCGGCTGCATGCGCCTAGCGCTTCACAGGCTTTGCAAGCGCGGTGCCGAAGCGCCGCGCCGCGCCCGCTCAGATTGCACGAATTGGCCCCATGCCGTAGTTTGGAAGCTGTCTTCACCCAGACGCCCCCCGTTCTCCTAGACTCCCCCACTCTCAACCGACCCGTACTGCCCATGGCCTCCGAAGCAGCCCAGAAAGTCAAAGCCATCATCGCCGACAAGCTCGGCGTGGACGAGTCCGACGTCGTGCGCGACGCCAACTTCACCAACGACCTCGGGGCTGACTCCCTCGACACGGTCGAACTGATCATGGAGTTCGAAAAGGAATTCGACCTCACCATCCCCGACGAAGACGCTGAGCAGATCGCCACCGTGGGCGACGCCATCGACTACGTGGAGAGCAAGACCTCGTAAGCACCGCGCGTCTTCCGCCCTCTCCTATCCCGACGGCTTCGCTGCACCCCGTGCATCCGAGGCCGTCGTTTTTGTTATCGAGCCAGGGCCCTCGTCTGCCCCCGCCCTCCCTGCTGAGCCGCCTCCCCGCCTCTCACCCCTATGTTCCAAGCCCCCACCTCCCCTCGCCGTGTCGTGGTCACGGGCCTCGGCGCACTCACGCCCATCGGCAACACCGTCGCTGCCTTCTGGGACGGCATGATGGCCGGCCGCAGCGGCGGCGCACCCATCACGCACTTCGACGCCTCCGACTTCTCGACGCAGTTCGCCTGCGAGGTGAAGGACTTCGAGGCCACGGACTTCCTCGACCGCAAGGAGGCACGGCGGATGGACCCGTTCTGCCAGTACGGGCTCGTGGCCGCCGACGAGGCGCTCGCCGACGCGGGCCTGGACCCCAGCACGATGGCGCAGGAGGAGAAAGACCGCTTTGGCGTTGTCTTCGGAAGCGGCATCGGCGGGATGAAGGTCTTCCAGGATCAGACGATCAACTACCATGAGAACGGGCCGCGCCGCATCAACCCGTTCTTCGTCCCGATGATGATCCTCGACATCGCCGCGGGCCAGATCTCGATGCGGCATGGGCTGCGCGGGCCCAACTACGCCACCGTCGCGGCCTGCGCCACAGGCAACAACGCCATCGTGGACAGCTTCCTGCTCATCCGCAGCGGCCTGGCCGACCGGATGCTCTGCGGCGGCACGGAGGCCGGCGTGACCGGCATCGGCGTGGGCGGCTTCGGCGCGATGAAGGCGCTCTCTACCCGTAACGATGCGCCCGCCACGGCCAGCCGCCCCTTCGATGCCACCCGTGACGGGTTCGTGATCGGCGAGGGCGCCGGCGCGCTCGTGCTGGAGACGTACGAGGCCGCCCAGGCACGCGGCGCGACGGTCTACGCCGAGATCCTCGGCATCGGCATGAGCGCTGACGCCTACCACCTCACTGCTCCCGATCCCTCAGGCGAGGGTGTCCGCCTCGCGCTCAACGGCGCGCTGCGCACCGCGGGTCTGACGCCCGAGGACGTGGATTACATCAACATGCACGGCACGTCCACGCCCCTCGGCGACATCGCGGAGACGAACGCGATCAAGAAGGTCTTCGGCGAGCACGCCTACCAGATGAACCTGTCCTCGACGAAGAGCATGACCGGCCACCTGCTCGGCGCGGCAGGTGCCATCGAGGCTGTGGCTTCGATCCTCGCCATCCAGCACGGCCGCATCCCGCCGACGATCAACTTCGAGACGCCGGACCCAGAGTGCGACCTCAACTACACGTTCAACGCGCCGCAGGACCGCACGGTGACGGTGGCGCTCTCGAACGCGTTCGGCTTCGGCGGTCACAACACGAGCGTCGTGTTCGGAGTGCCTCGCTGAGGCCGAACCCGGTCAGGCCCTGGCGTCCGAGCCCGCCTGCTCTCGGAAGACATCGAGGAAGCGGTGGGCCAGGCCCGGGCGGGCGACGCCGCGCAGCGTGCCGTCCTGCAGAAACGTGCTCACGTGCCGCTGGAGGTCCTCAGGCAGCTCGGCTACGTTGCGGAAGCCCATCGCCCAGTTCGGGAATGTCCGGTAAGCGACCTGGCGCCGGACGAGGAGTTGCACGTCCCGGTGGCGGGGGTCGCTGAGCACGCGTCGGTACACGGCGTTGACATCGCCCGAGAGGCCCTCGAAGACCTGGATGTAGTGGCCCTCGTGGTAGAGGAGCAGGCCCGTGACTTGGTCGCGGGTGTTGTTGCTGCGGCTGACGCTCAGGATATCGGTGAGCGTCGGGAGCCCTACGAGGCCCGTAGCTTTGCTCGTGTAGATGAGCTGGATGAGTGGCTGCGGCATGGCGGTGGGGGAATGCTGCGGCTCGCAAAAACCGGAGCGCCTACCCCTAGGTTCCTCGTTTCTTAATACAGCGCCCACCGCCTCGTGACCGCCCCCCTGACCCTCGGCCTCGTCTCGGACACCCACGGCTGGCTGCACCCGGCGCTCTGCGACGCGCTCGCGGGCGTGGACCTGATCCTGCACGCAGGCGACGTGGGCACGCCCGACATCCTCGACGCCCTCGAAGCGGTGGCACCGACGAAGACCGTTTGGGGCAACATCGACGGGCGACCCATCCGGCAACGCTCGACCGAGCACCTCCGCATCAAGGTCGCGGGCGTGAACCTCTGGATGACGCACATCGGCGGCCACCCGAAACGCTGGGCCAAGGGCATCGGGCCGAAGCTGCGATCAGAGTGGCCCGACGTGTTTGTCTGCGGGCACAGCCACATCCTGCGCATCGAGCGGGTGGCGAGCCTGGGCGGGATGCTCTATGTCAACCCTGGCGCGGCGGGCCGCCAGGGCTTCCACCAGGTCAAGACGTGCGTCCGGCTCACCGTAGAGGGCGGTGCGGCGACGAAGGCCGACGTGGTGCACCTCGACGGCTGAGTTCGCAACGGTTGGTCGTGCAACGGCCGAGGGCGCGGCGGCTAGGGTGCTACGCTAGCCTGACCCGCTCGAAGATGGCATCCACCTCGCGGAGGTGGTAGGCCGGGTCGAACGCCTCGCCGATTTGGCCGAGGTTGAGGTGCTGCCGGACCGCCTCGTTGGCCTCGACGATCTCCCGGAAGCTCGTGCGCTCGCGCCACGCCTTCATCGCGAGCGGCTGCACGAGGTCGTAGGCCGCCTCGCGGCTCAGGCCCGTGTCGATGAGCAGCAGCAGGAGGCGCTGGCTGAAGACGAGGCCGTACGTCTGCTCCAGGTTCTCCTTCATCCGGTCGGCGTTGACGGTCAGGTTCTCCACGATACGTGCGAGGCGGTGCAGCGCGTAGTCGAGGAGGATCGTCGCGTCGGGGACGATGACGCGCTCGACGGACGAGTGGCTGATGTCGCGCTCATGCCAGAGGGCGACGTTCTCGTAGGCGCTCACCATGTAGCCGCGCAGCAGCCGCGCCGCGCCGGTGAGGTTTTCGGAGCCAACCGGGTTGCGCTTGTGCGGCATCGCGCTCGACCCCTTTTGCCCTTTGCCGAATGCCTCCTCGGCTTCGAGGACCTCCGAGCGCTGGAGGTGCCGGATCTCGACCGCGATGGTCTCGATGGTGGCCCCGACGAGCGCGAGCGCGCCGAGGTACTGCGCGTGGAGGTCGCGTGGGAGCACCTGCGTTGAGATGGGCGCGGGGCGCAGGCCGAGGCGCTCGCACGTCAGCCGCTCGACCTCGGGCGGGATGTTGGCGAAGGTACCGACAGCTCCGGAAAGCTTGCCCACCCGGAGCGCTTCGGCGGCGGCCTCGAAGCGGACGATGTCGCGCTGCACCTGATCGTAGAACCGCGCGAGCTTGAGTCCGAACGTCGTCGGCTCGGCGTGGACGCCATGGGTGCGGCCGACGCAGAGCGTGGCCTTGTGCTCGCGGGCACGGGCGGCGAGCACGCCCGCAAGGCGGTTGAGGTCGGCGCGCAGGAGTTCGTTGGCCTGCGTGATGCGATAGGCCAGCGCCGTGTCGACCACGTCGGACGAGGTGAGGCCGTAGTGGACCCAGCGCTTCTCCGGCCCGAGCGTCTCCGAGACCGCGCGCGTGAACGCGACCACATCGTGCCGCGTCTCCGCCTCGATCTCGTGGATGCGGGCGATGTCGAACGACGCGTCGGCATAGAGCACCTCGACGTCCTGCATCGGGATCTGGCCGGTGGCCTGACTCCACGCCCAGCAGGCGGCAAGCTCGACGTCGAGCCAGGACTGGAACTGGGCCTGCTCGCTCCAGAGCGCGCCCATCTCGGGCCGGGTGTAACGTTCGATCATGCGGAGTGGGGTCGGGGGTTGACGGTCGAGCAAGATGCCGCGCCCGGGCCCGTCGCCCAAGCGAAGACGGCACCAAATGACCGACGCTCCTACTCTCCGCTCCCCACTCCCGCATCCGAGGCGAGCACACACTCGATGCTGCCCATCCCGGCCTCGACCTCGATGCGCAGCGCGTCGTCGGCGTCGCGGACGGCGGGGCTGTGCCAGACGCCCTCGGACTCCTTCGTGTAGCCGTTCGGGATGCGGATGCGCGACACCCACGAGTCCGGAGCGATCAGCACGACAGCCCCATCATCGGGGAGGACAAGGTGGAGTTTCCCCATCCCCACTTCAATGTCGGCCTCGGCCCCCGCAAGGATCGCGTCGCCGGAGAAGTCGAGTCGGAAGGAGCCCATGCCGCCCTCGAACTCGAAGCGCTCGAAGCGCGCGTTGCCAAGCCCCTGCATCTCGACGGGAGCCATCCCGGCCTCGACGCTGAGGACCTTCATCGGCACGGGGTTGGGCTCCGCGAAGCGCACGCGCGTCCGTGCCATGCCCGACGAGAGATCGAGCCGCTCCACGCGCAGGCCGGTCAGGTCGAGGTCGGCCTCGCCGACACCCAGGGCGAAGTCCAGATCGAGCATGACGCGGTCCGAGACGGCGATGCTCCAGCGGTTGCGCTCGGCCCCTCGCAGACCGCCGATCGAGATGCCGTCGTCGGGGTTGACCTCGAAGACGACCTCCGCATACGCGCCAGTCGCGTCATAGGAGAAGAGCGGCGTGAGTTCCTCGTCCGCAATCGTGCCCTCGATGGCGATGACCGGGGCGCGTCCGCTCGCGGCTCGGAGTCGCACGCTGCCAAGCCCAAGGTCGAGGTCGGCGTCGAGCGTCTCCTCGGAGCCGCTGCCAGCTTCGTAGTCATAGGACTGCTGCGCGCGAGCGTCGGCCCAGGCGATCAGCAGAGCGCAAAGGAAGGGGAGAGTGCGGGTCATAGATGAGCCGCTACGAGACCTCACCCGCCAGAGTTACGCGCCGCGCCGCCTCCGCACGTTCTTCGAAACGGTCACGGAGGGAGAGGCTATCGGCTGTCAGCTTTCGGTCTGAGGAGGGGAGCCCATTGAGCTGATCCGGTGCAGACGCGCTGCTTCGGCCAACGAGCGTTCCTGCCCTACTGGAAGACGGGTCCCCCAGCACCCCCTTCTTGCCGATAGCTAACAGCCGTCAGCCGACAGCCCAAAGCGCTACAGATCCTGGCGCTGGTCCTTCAGGAACTTGTAGAGTTGCGCGCGGGCGCGGAAGATGTGCGCCTTCACCGTCCCGAGCGGCAGGTCGAGCGCCTCGGCGATCTCCTCGTAGCTCAGTTCCTGCTGGTGCCGCATCACGATCACGCGGTGGTACTTCTCCGGCAACTGCTCGATGGCGGCCTCGATGAGCTCGCGGCGCTGGTCTTGGACGACGTGCTGGTCGGGGCGGTACGTCTGGTCCGGGAGTTCGTAGCGCACCTCGCCGTCCTTCGCCTGGATCGGCTTGTCGATGGAGAACGTCGGGAGCTTTTTCTTGCGGAGATAGTCGATCGTGTGGTTCGTGGCAATCTTGTAGAGCCACGTCGAGAAGGCGAAGCTCGGCGAGTAGGACGCCAGCGATGAGAACGCCTTGATGAAGGCCTCCTGGACGAGGTCTTCCACTTCGCGCTGGTTGCGCACCATGCGCCCAACGTGCCGCCGCAGCGCGCCCTGGTACTTGCCCACCAGCGTCTCGTACGCCCGCTGGTCGCCGCCGAGCGCCTGCGTCACTAGCGCACGGTCCTGCTCGCTGGACGCGGAAGGAGCGGTGTCGGACGGACGAGCCATGCGGCAGGGAGGACGAAGCGGCGGTGGGCGGGCCGTGCGAAACTACGGACTCGCGCCCGACCGTGCTACCTGTGGTGTCCCCCCACGTAGCGTGCCTCTACGCAGCGCTCTACGCGTCGTCCTGCCCGGTCGCGTCGAGGTAGGCCTGCCAGTCGGCGAGGAAGCGCTCCAGACCGCTGTCGGTGAGCGGGTGCCTGAGCAGCTTCTTAATCACACCCAGCGGCATCGTCCCTACGTCTGCGCCCATCTCGGCAGCCTCCACGACGTGCATCGGGTGCCGGATCGAGGCGGCGAGGACTTCCGTCTCGTAGCCGTAGGTCTCGTAGATCCCGACAACCTGACGGATGAGCTCCATACCGTTGGTCGAGATGTCGTCCAGGCGGCCGATGAAGGGGCTGATGTAGCTCGCGCCCGCCTTCGCGGCGATGAGCGCCTGCGTGGGGCTGAAGCAGAGCGTGCAGTTGGTGCGGATGCCTTCCTTCGTGAACGTCTTGATGGCCTTGATGCCGTCGAGGATGAGCGGCACCTTCACGACCACGTGCTCGTGGATCTGGGCCAGCTCGCGGCCCTCGGTCACCATGGCGTCGTACTCGGTGGCGACGAGTTCGGCGCTCACCGGGCCCTGGACGATCTCGCATATCTTCTCGATGTGAGCGTGGAAGTCGCTCGCTCCCTCCTTGCGCATGAGCGAGGGGTTGGTGGTGACGCCGTCGAGGACGCCCATGTCGGCGGCCTCCTGGATTTCGTCGAGGGAGGCGGTGTCAATGAAGAACTGCATGGCGAAGTCGGGAATGAGGGGAGAACGAGAAGGCAGAGATGCACACGCGGGCCAAGCGTGGAGGTTCACGGGACCGCGTCGGCGTGGGTGCGCCCCTGGAGGCGCTGCCAGAGGCTGCGGAATCCGTCGGCGCTGAGGCGGCTCAGATCGGGCCGAAGCTGCTCGAAGGTCCACGTGCCTGTGCTGTCTTGGTACAACCGGAACGTAAAGACGAAGGGCATGTCCGCGTCGGTCGCCGTCCCGCCGATCCGCCCGAACCGCAGGTCGTGGACGAGGAGGCTGTCGCCGTGCTGCTCAGCGGCGTACCAGCCGCGCGAGAACCACCGGAGCGTTTCGAGCGCGCGCGAGCCCTCCGCTACCACAAGCAAGTCGGCGTTCTGCGGAATGAACAGGCCTTCGGTGAGGTCGAGCGTGCCGGGCTCGTCGGCCAGCGCGTAGGTCTGCGCGACGAAAACGGGGCCCTCCTCGTCCGTGGGATAGAGCGCGCTGCCAGGCGGCAAGTCCACGAGCACGTTCCACCCGAACGTGGTGAGCGGCAGCGCGGCCAGAAGCGTCCGCCCCTCGGCATGCTGCGCGTTCGCGACAGCCTTGACCTGGCCCCGGGCCCAGGCGTGCGCCGCGATGCTCCACCCCGCATACGCGGTGCTCAGCGCCAGCCCCGCCACGATAGCCCGCCGTCGCCACGGTTGGTCGCGTCGGAGGAACAGCGCCACCCCGAGCCCGAGCAGTAACCAAACCGTGTAGAGCGGGTCGATGATGAAGAGCGAACCGACCGAAACGGGCGTGTCGCTGAAGGGCTGATAGAGCTGCGTGCCGTAGATGGTGAGCGCGTCCGCGAGGGGGTGCGTGAAGAGTGCCCAGAAGCCGACCCAGCCCCAGAGTCGCCACGAGGTCGCGGCCCGCAGGGGCTCACCCGGGTCCGGACCGGCTCGTGCCACACGCCATCGGTAGAACCGTGCGATTAGCCATCCGAGCAGCGGCCCGACGACGAATCCGAAGAGTAGCCCGTGTGTGATGCCCCGGTGGAAATACAGCTCGCCGACAGGATCGAGGAACGGGTAGGCGAGAATATCGAGGTCGGGGAGCGTCCCGGCGACGCCGCCCCAGAGCGCGGCCCGGTGACCGACGCGCCGCCCGGCGACGGCTTCGCCGCAGGCCGCGCCCAGCGCGAGTTGGGTGAGGGAGTCCAAGAGAAGTGCAGAGGTGTAGAAGTGCGCTCTGTCCAACGAGCCGGAGACTCAGACGTTCGCCCTTGCACGGGGGCAGCCGAGCAAGACGACAGCGCTACGCGAACGCCTCGGCTTCCAGCACTTCCGCCTGGGCCTCGGCGTCTTCCGCCGCCGTGAGTTGGCTGAACGCGCTCTCCAGCGAGCCCGACGCCGTCTCCGTCATCAGGTCCTGCGGCGAGGCCGTCCGCACGATCTCGCCCGCGCGGATCACGATCACTTGGTCTACCACCCGCTCCACGGCGTCGAGGAGGTGCGAGGAGTAGAACACCGTCACGCCCGCGGCGGCCCGTGCCTTCAGGAGCGCGCGGAATTGCAGCACCGCGTGCGCGTCGAGGCCGGTGAGCGGCTCGTCGAGGAGCAGCACAGGCGGGTTGTGGAGCAGCGCTGACGAGATGAGCACCTTCTGCTTCATCCCCTTCGAGAAGCCGCTCATGCGCTGCTGCGCGGCGGCGTCGAGCTTCCAGAAGCGCAGCAGCGCCTCGGCGCGGCGCGTGAGGACGCCGTCTTCCAGCCCGTGCATCCGCCCGATGAAGGCGAGGTACTCGGCGGGCGTAAAGCTCTCGTAGAGGTGTCCGTGCTCCGGGACGTAGCCGAAGCGCCGCTTCGCCGCGAGCGGGTCTGCCGCTACGTCCACGCCGCCGACGACGACACGCCCGGCGTTCGGCTGGAGGACGCCCGTGAGCAGCCGCATCGTGGTCGTCTTGCCCGCGCCGTTGGGCCCGACATAGCCCGCGATCTGCCCCGCGCCCACATGGAACGACACGCCCTTGAGGATCGGGCGGTCGTCAAGGACCACGGAGACGTCGGTGACGGAAAGCATGCGGAGAGTGGTTCGGTGGTTCAGTCTATCAGTGTTTCAGTGGGAATGCCTCCTGGAGCACAGAACCACTGAAATACTGAAGCACTCACCCCGGGGGCCAGGTGAAGGAGCGCCCGCCGAGGAGGTGGACGTGGAGGTGCGGCACGGTCTGCCCGCCCTCGTCGCCGACGTTGATGACGAGCCGGTAGCCGTTGCCAAGGCCCTGCTGCTCCGCGACCTGCTTGGCGACCGCGAACAGGTGCCCGACGAGCGCGGCGTCGTCCGGGTCGAGGTCGGCGATGGAGGGGATCGGCTTGCGGGGCACCACGAGGATATGGGTCGGCGCGGCGGGGGCGATGTCACGAAAGGCCACGCACCGGTCGTCCTCGTGGACGAAGTCAGCGGGGATCTCGCGGGCGATGAGTTTCTCGAAGAGCGTCATGCGAAAGCCTTCGGGTGGGGGCCGTCGTGCGGCAGGGGGAACGGGGAGCGACAAGCAAGCAGCGCGCCGAACGAGCCGATGCAGCGCGACACGGCAAACTACCTCGGTTGAGCGTAGGCTATCGGCCACGAATCGGAACGGGCCGCTTCAGAATGGGGTTCTGGACGCGGTTCCGCCATCATACCACGCCTGCCTATCTAAGGCTGTACTGCAACACGGCAAGACCGCCGCACCGCAACATTCTTCTCCCATCGTGCCCACCGTCTACGTCGTCCGCCGCGCTGCTTTCAGTGCCTCGCACCGCCTCCACAACCCCGCGCGCTCCGACGCCTGGAATGCCGAGACGTTCGGCAAGTGCAACAACGCCACGGGCCACGGCCACAACTTCACGCTCGAAGTCGTCGTCGCGGGTGAGCCGGACCCGGCGACGGGCTTCGTGATCGACCTCGCGGTGCTGAAGCGAATCATGAACGAGCGGGTGGTCGACGTGCTGGATCACTCGAACCTGAACACCGACGTCCCTTTCCTCGACGGCATCCTGCCTTCGACGGAGAACCTCGCGGTGGCGATCTGGGACCAGCTCAAGGACGCACTCCCGTCGGGTCGCCTCCACGCGATTCGGCTGCGGGAGACCGAGAACAACAGCGTCGAGTACTTCGGCGAATAGCCGCCCTGAAACACAGCAGCGAGGACCGCACATGATCGTCGTCGTCACGGGCGCGAGCCAGGGCATCGGGGCTGCCATCGCGGAGGCGTTTGCAGCCGAGGCGAACGCCACGCGCGGCGGCGTGCGGCTGGCGCTGCTGGCGCGGTCGCGGGCGAAGCTGGAGGCCGTGACGGCGCGGTGCCGGATGCGCGGGGCCGAGGCCGAGGCCTTCGTCTGCGACGTGACTGACGAGGCCGCCGTCGCGCAGACCGCCGAGGCCGTGCATGGGCGCTTTGGCGTGACGGATGTGCTCGTGAACAACGCGGGACAGTTCCAACCCGGCGCACTCCTCGACACCGACGTGGCGGCGTTCCGGCAGCAACTCGAGGTCAACCTCACGAGCGCGTTCCTCGTCACGCACGCCTTCCTCCCGGCGATGGTCGAACAGGGACGCGGGCACGTTTTCTTTATGGCCTCGGTAGCATCGCTGCGGGCCTATCCCGGCGGCGCGGCCTACTGCGCGGCGAAGCACGGGCTGCTGGGCCTCGCCCGCGTGGTCCGCGAGGAGACGAAGCCGCTTGGCCTCCGCGTGACGACGCTCCTCCCCGGCGCGACGCTCACGCCCAGCTGGGAGGGCAGCGACCTCCCGCCCGACCGCCTCATGCCGCCCGAGGACATCGCCCACGCCGTCGTGGATGCCTGGCGGCTCTCCGACCGCACCGTCATCGAAGAACTCGTCCTGCGCCCACAACTCGGCGATCTCTAGCGCCCTGCCTCAGCGCGCGCTTCGATCTCGGCGCGGACGCGGTCGGCCTCGGCTTGGAGCGCCGCGCTCACGGCGACGGGATACGGCTCGACGCTGGCTTCGTCGCCGATGCGGTGCAGCCGGGCAGGGAGCCGGTCGAGGAGCACCTGGGCGCGCTCGCGGATCGTAGCGAGCGACTCGCGGCCCGCGTCGGTGCGCTGGCCGTCGCGCATGACCTCGCGCAGGAGCGGCGTGCCTTCGATGTTTTCGCTGTCGCGGATGACGGTGTCACCTGCCAGCGTGCCATCGCCGTCAGTGCGGCGGACGACCTGCTTGCGGCCAGGGAATGTGCCCTTGCTCTCGGCGAGCTTCATCCGTCCGCGTCCGGCGTACGCGGCGAGCTTGTAGACCGTGTCGAGCGTCGGCGCGTCCTGCGACTGCCCCATCCGCGTGCCGACGCCGAAGCCGTCGAGCGGAGCTCCGTCGGCGAGGAGGCCAGCGATGGCAACCTCATCGAGGCTGCTCGACGCGAGGAGCTTCACGCTGGTCAGCCCGGCCTCGTCGAGCAAGCGGCGAGCACCCTTGGCGAGCGCGCTGAGGTCGCCCGAGTCGAGGCGGAGCGCGCCGACCTGGAGGCCCTCGCTCTGGACGAGGTCGATCACCCGGCGGACGCCGCGCAGCGTGTCGTAGGTGTCCACGAGCAGCGTCGTGCCGGGGTACAGACCCGCGAACGCGCGAAAGGCGGCCCCCTCATCCTCGTGCGCCTCAATGTAGCTGTGTGCCATCGTGCCCGTGACGGGGATGCCATAGACGCGCCCCGCCTCCACGTTGCTCGTCGCGTCGACGCCCGCGATGTACATCGCCCGCGCGCCCTTCATCGTCGCGTCAGTGCCATCCATCCGTCGCATCCCGAAGTCAGCGACGGTGCGGCCCTGTGCCGCGCGCACTACGCGAGCCGCCTTGCTGGCAAGCATCGTCTGGACGCTAATCTGGTTGATGAGGAACGACTCCACGAGTTGCGCCTCGGGCAGCGACGCGGTGACTTCGAGGAGCGGCGCGTTCGGGAAGACGGGCGTCCCCTCCGGCACAGCGCGAACGGACCCGGTGAAGCGGAAGTCGGCCAGCCACGCAAGGAAGTCGTCGCGGAATGGCGGCAGCGTGGCGAGGTAGGCGAGCGCCTCGTCGGTGAGGCGGACCGTTTCGAGGTAGCGCAGGACGCTGTCGAGGCCGCAGGCGAGGAAGTAGGTTCGCGTCGGGGGCAGGCGGCGGATGAAGAGGTCGAACGTGGCGGGCGCGGTGAGCCCCTCGTGCCAGTAGGCCTGCACCATCGTGAGCTGATAGAGGTCGGTCACGAGCGCGGCCCGCGCGTCGTCAATCCAGGGCGTCATGGGAAAGGAGCGATGGCTGGGTATGCCTGCAGATGAGAGGCGCTTCTTGTCAATTCGGCTCCCCCCGTCCTGCGTCGTCTCCGCGTTGCCCGCTCCGCTCCTCGGACTGTCCCCCTCGTCCCCGAGGGGGACAGCTTGCGCGCCGTTGCAGGCGTGCAAGCGGGGGGAGCCGGACCGGACTCGATGCGAACGCAGCGGCATAGAAGAATCACAGCCCCGCTGCGCCCGCGGCGAGGTCAGCGGGGTTGACCCCGTCAGGAAGCACGGCCCCGGCGCCGGCCATCTCGGCTAGAGCCACCGCGCCCGTGTCGGGTGTGCTGCCGCGCATGCCGTCGGGGACGAGGTGGACGGCGAAAC
>JBCCRG010000034.1:0-14473 GCA_039208155.1 Bacteroidota bacterium
ACAGCCGACAGCCGACAGCCGACAGCCGACAGCCGACAGCCGACAGCCGACAGCCGACAGCCGACAGCCGACAGCCGACAGCCGACAGGGTTACATCGCAGACGCTGGGGTGTCTGAGGGAGACGAACCCCACCGCGCTCCTTCATGCCTTACCCTACCGCCCACCCCGATGCTGCCCTGGACGTGGCAGGCGACGGGACCCCCGACGACGCCCGTGCTCTGCTTACGCTCGCCTCCGTGCCCGGGGTAGGCCCAGCGCGCGTCCGGGCGCTGCTCGCGCGGCTGGGCGACGCCGCCTCGGTGTTGAACGCTGATCCGCGTGCGCTCGCGCAGGTCGAGGGGGTCGGCATGAAGACGGCTCGTGCCATCGTCGCCTTTGACGGCGCGGACGCCATTGAGGCACAGTTGCGGCAGGCCGACCGGGTCGGCGCGCACCTGCTCACGCTGACCGACCCAGCGTACCCTCACGTTCTCCACGAGCTGTACGACCCGCCGCCCTACCTCTGGGTGCGCGGCGCGCTCCGCGCGGAGGATGCGCGTGCGGTCGCCATCGTGGGGACGCGCAAGGCGAGCGACTACGGTAAGCGGGTCGCGGCACACTTTGCCGCTGGGCTCATTGAGCGCGGCTACACCATCGTGAGCGGGCTCGCTTATGGCATCGACATCGCGGCGCACCGGGCGGCGCTCGATGCAGGCGGGCGGACCCTCGCGGTGCTGGGCTCGGGCGTGGACCGGATCTACCCACAGGCGCACACCCCGGTCGTCCGGCGGATCATCGAACACGAGCAGGGCGCGGTGCTCTCGGAGTTCCCGCTCGGCACGAAGCCCGACGCGCCCAACTTTCCGCGCCGCAACCGCATCATCGCGGGCCTCACGCTGGGCACGCTCGTCGCCGAGGCACGCGTGAAGGGCGGCGCGTTGCTGACGGCCTACGCTGCGCTCGAACAGAACCGGGAGGTCTTCGCCGCTCCGATCCCGCTCTTTCACAACGGCGGCGAAGGCAACGCGCGCCTTATCCAGCGCGGCCACGCCAAGCTCGTCGCGAGCGTGGACGACCTCGTGGTGGAGATCGAAAACCAGCAGGCCCCATCCCAGCCCGCGACGGCCCAGCGGTCCGCATCGGCGTTCCAGACGAACCCTACGGACAGCCCGACTCCCGGCAAGCCGCCGCCGACGGACCTCAACCGCGTCGAGCAGCAGCTCTACGACGCGCTCGCCGCCGAGCCTATCCATCTCGACGTACTGTGCGAGCGTTCTGGCGTGGACGTGTCGAACGCGCTCGTCTATCTCCTCGGCCTCGAACTCAAAGGCCACGTCGGGCAGTTGGCTGGGCGTCAGTTCTTCCGACACGGATAGCCGGTACGTCACACAGCCCACCGCGGGCAGGATGAGCAGACGTCGGCGTGCGCGTCCCAGGTCAGACGGTACGGGCGAACTCGGGCGGATTCCGCTGGAAATCGACAGCGGTCGCTTGCACGTCGTTGCGCGCGCCGTACGTTGGCCGTTTCTCTTCACCGTCCACCGTCCACCGTCCACCGTCCACCGTCCACCGTCCACCGTCCACCGTCCACCGTGTCCTCAGCGCTTGCGCGTCACCTGCCCCGACCAGCCCGGCATCGTCGCGGCGGTCAGCACGTTTCTCCGGTCCCACGGGGCCAACATTACCGCGCTCGACCAGCACTCGACCGACCTGGAGGCGGGTGTCTTCTTCATGCGCGCTGAGTTCACGACGCCGCACCTCGACCTCACGCGGCCCGCGCTGGAAGCCGCGTTCGGCCGCGTCGTCGCAGAGCCGTTCGGGATGACGTGGAGCCTGGACTACGCGGCCGAGGCGGCGCGCATCGCGGTCATGGTGTCGAAGTACGACCACGCACTCCTGGAGGTGCTCTGGCGGTGGAGCCGGGGCGAACTGCCAGGCACCATCGCGTGCGTGGTGAGCAATCACGATGACCTCCGGGCGGAGGTCGAGCGCTTCGGAGTACCGTTCCACCACATCCCGGTCACGCGCGAGACGAAAGCCGAGGCGGAGGCCGCCGCGCTCGAACGCTTCGAGCAGGAGGGCATCGACCTCGTCGTGCTCGCGCGCTACATGCAGATCCTCTCCGGCGACTTCGTGGCGCGCTACCCCGACCGCATCATCAACATCCACCACTCGTTCCTGCCCGCGTTCATCGGCGCGGCACCCTACCGTCAGGCGTTCGAGCGCGGCGTCAAGGTCATCGGCGCGACGGCGCACTACGTCACCGAAGACCTCGACGCCGGGCCGATCATCGATCAGGGCGTGGCGCGGGTGTCGCACCGCCATAGCGTCCGGGACCTCGTTGAGCTAGGTCGTTCGCTGGAGCGCGAGACGCTCGCCCGCGCGGTCCGCTGGCACCTCGAAGGCCGGGTGCTGGTCTATGAGAACAAGACGATCGTGTTCAGCTAACGCTTTTGCCCCGGGCACGTGTTACCGGAGCACGAAGTGGACCGGCAGGGAGAACTCGACCTTGACGGCGCGTCCTCGCTGCATGCCAGGGCGGAACCGGAGGCCCTGCACGCAGCGAAGCGCCTCCTCGTCCGCGCCACCGCCGATGCCGCGCAGGACGCGGGGAGCGGTAACGGTACCGTATTCGTCCACGATGAAACGGACGAAGACGCGGCCCTGGATTTCGGCCTCCCTGGCCATCGCGGGGTAGCGGATGCACTGCTGGAGCGCCGCCATGGCCCCAGCCTCGCTCGGCAGCAGCTGGGGCGGGTTCTCGACGACCACGAAGACTTCAGGTGTGACGGGCTCAGGCTCAGGGTCGGCCTGGATGAGGCGCGGCGGAGGCGGCAGCGGCGGGGTGTGCGCCGGATCAAACGTCACATCGATCAAAATCTCGGTATCGTCGATCAACTCGGTGTCAGGCACCTCCACCGGCGGCGGCGGCTTGGGTGGCGGCGGAGGGGGCGGCTCGTGAATGGTCGCCTGGACCTCCTGGAGCGTGACCTGCTCCACGGGCGTCACCTGCGCGTCGAAGGTGCTCGACGCGCGGTAGGGTATGGTGAAGGCGGCGAGGACGACGCCGAGTGCGAGGAGCGCACCGACCTGGAGGGCGACAGGGTATTGCCGCTGAAGGTCGGCGCGGGGCGTTTTGCGGACGGGCATGGGTCGGATGGCTCGTGAATGACATAGCAGCAGGCGGCCTGCGCTATTCTTGCCCTACAGACACGACGCCCCCGCACACGTTGCTCGACGTGCAACCCCTGACCCTGGACCTGTGACCGATCCCCTCCGCGCGCTCTTTCCGCACACCGACCGGATGGTCTACCTCGACCACGCCTCTACGGGTGTGCTAAGCCGTCCGGTGATGGACGCCGTCACGGCGCACCTCCAGCAGCGCCACGCGACCCAGCCGAACAACTACTTCGACATCGCGCCGACGCTGGAGCGGGGGCGGGCCCGCATCGCGCAGGTGCTCGGCACGTCGGCAGCGCGCGTCGAGTATGCGCCCAACACCTCGTACGCGCTCAACGTCCTCGCGCACGGCCTCGACTGGCAGCCGGGCGACCGCATCGCCGTGCCGGGGTGCGAGTTTCCGGCCAACGTCTTCCCGTGGCGCTCGCTCGAAGCGCAGGGCGTCGCGGTCGATACGATCCCAACCTACGACGGCACGTTCACGCTCGACGCCGTGGCAGCGACGCTCCACCCGGAGACGCGGCTCGTGGCCGTCAGCTGGGTCCAGTTTCTGTCCGGCTTCCGCGCCGACCTCAGTGCGCTCGCCGACCTCGCGCACGACAACGGGTCGCTGTTCTCGGTGGACGCCATCCAGGGCGTCGGCGCCGCGACGATAAACGTAGAGGCCCTGGGCATCGACTTCCTCGCGTGCGGCGCGCACAAGTGGCTCATGGGCATGCAGGGCGTCGGCTTCTTCTACGTGACGGAGGCGCTCCAGGCCCGCCTCACCCCGCAACTCGGCTGGCTCAACGGCCCCGTCGATTGGGAGAACCTCACCGCCTACGACACCGTCCTCCACCCAGACGCGACGCGCTTCCGCCTGGGGACGCTCAACACGGCCGGGATCGTCGCGCTCGACGCCGCGCTCGGCGTCTACCTGGACGTAGGGCCCGAGGCCGCGTGGGCGCACATCCAGACGCTCACTGCGCGCCTCGCCGACGGTCTCGACGCGCTCGAGCTGCCGCGCTACGGCTCGCGCGACCCCGCTCAGCGCGCGGGCATCGTCACGGTCAGCCCCGAGGCTGTCGGTCAGGGCGCGGGTGGTCAGGACGCAGAGGTGCTCTACGAGGCGCTCGCGGTCGAGGGCGTGATGACGGCGGTGCGTGATCGGAAGCTGCGGTTCGCGCCGTCCTACACCAATACCGCCGCCGACATCGACCGGGCGCTGGATGTCGTGGCCACGGCCCTCGAGCGACGAGCAGGGGTCGAGGAAGAGGCCCTGGTCGCCTCCTCGGGGAAGCCATGACGGGCTGCGCCGTACCTTGAACGGGCCCCCTGCGCTTTCCCCACCTCCTCCTCCATGTCCACGCCCGGACCTCCGCTCCTCCGCGACGACCTCGTCGAGCGTGCCGCGCGCCGCTTCCGCGTGCTCGGCGACCCCGTCCGACTGCGGCTCCTAAACGCGATGCGCGTGCGTGGCGAGCTGAGCGTGCAGGCGCTCATGGACGAGACGGACCAGCGCCAGGCGAACGTCAGCAAGCACCTCGGCATCCTGGCCCGCGACGGCCTCGTGCAGCGCCGCCGGGAGGGCACAAGCGTGTACTACTCGCTCAGCGATCCCTCGCTGCCGGGCGTGTGCCTCCTAGTCGCCAAAGAGGTGGAGGCGATCGGATGAAGCGGATGCTCCGAACCGACCCAGCTCCCAGCCGGCCACAGCCATGCGACGCGAGCGTCTGACCGCCCTCTTCGTGCTCGGCGTGCTGCTGCTCAACTATCCGCTGCTCACGCTCGCTAACCAGTCGGTCACCGTCGGCGGGGTACCGCTGCTCTACGTGTACCTCTTTGTCGTGTGGGGCGGGCTGATCGCGCTCGCGGCCTGGACGGTCGAGCGGCGCCGCGAGCGCGAGTCAGGGCGGCGCGACACGGTGAGGCCAAGGTCCGACAGCTAGGTTGGCCTGAGGACCGTGTCTTTGGGTGTGTGTCTGCGGGCATGCGCATTCGCGGGTGTGCGCATACCTTGGGCCGAGAACGAGGGCGGACGTCGTCCTCGTCAGCCCGTCCACCGGTACGCTCTGTCTACTGTGCTCAGTCCTAGCATCGTTGTCGTTGCGAGTCTGCTCTACCTCGGGCTGCTCTTCGGGCTGGCGTGGCTCGCGGACCGCCGGGCGGACCAGGGGCGCTCGGTCATCGGGCGCTCGTCGGTGTACGCGCTCTCGCTGGCGGTCTACTGCACGGCCTGGACCTTCTTCGGCTCCGTGGGGCGCGCGGCGACAGAGGGCGTCAGCTTCCTCACCATCTACCTCGGGCCGACGCTGACGCTGCTGCTCGGCGCGACGGTGCTGCGCAAGATGGTGCGCATCAGCCGCTACCACCGCCTCACCTCGATTGCGGACTTCGTCGCGTCGCGCTACGGCAAGAGCCAACTGCTCGGTGGGCTCGTCACCCTTATCGCGGTGTTCGGGACGGTGCCCTACATCGCGCTGCAGCTGAAGGCCGTGTCGGGCACGTTCGGCGTGCTGACAGGCCTGAGCCCGGCTGACATCCCGGGCGCGTCGCTCCCGCTCGGCGAGGACACGGGGTTCTACTCGGCGGTCATCCTGGCCGTGTTCGCGATCCTCTTCGGTACCCGCCACATCGACGCGACGGAGCGGCACGAAGGCATGGTCGCGGCCATCGCGTTCGAGGCGGTCGTCAAGCTCGTCGCGTTCCTGGCCGTGGGCGTCTTCGTGACCTTCGCGATGTACGATGGCCTCGGCGACCTGCTGGGGCAGGCAGCGGCGCGCGCCGACCTGCGGGCGCTCTTCGTGATGCCGACGGGATCCGAGGCGTTCGGCGAGTGGGCGGCGCTGCTCACCCTCTCGATGCTGGCCATCCTTCTGCTGCCACGCCAGTTCCAGGTGGCCGTGGTGGAGAACGTCGATGAGCGGCACCTCATCCGCGCGACGTGGCTCTTCCCGCTCTACCTGCTGCTCATCAACCTCTTCGTCCTGCCCATCGCACTGGGAGGACTGCTCTATTTCCCCGAGGGAGCCGTCGATGCCGACACGTTCGTGCTCACGCTGCCGCTCGCCGAAGGGCACCCGATGCTGGCGCTGCTGGTGTTCATCGGCGGGCTCTCGGCCGCGGCAGGCATGGTGATCGTGGCGACCATCGCCCTCGCGACGATGATCTCGAACGACCTCGTGATGCCCGCCCTGTTGCGGGCGCGTGGCGTCAGCCTCACCGAGCGCGCGGACCTCGGCCAGTGGGTGCTCCGCATCCGGCGCGGTGCCATCCTGGTGGTCGTGCTGCTGGGCTACCTCTACTTCCGGCTCGTCGCCGATGCGCATGCGCTCGTGTCAATTGGGCTCGTGGCCTTTGCGGCGGCGGCGCAGTTCGCGCCGGTGGTGCTCGGGGGGATGTACTGGAAGCGCGGCACGCGCGCCGGGGCGGTCTGCGCGCTCGTCGGGGGCGTGGTCGTGTGGGCCTACACGTTGCCACTGCCCGCGCTCATCCAAGGGCTAGGCGGTGGCGGCGGGTTCGCGGCTGGCGGTTTTGTGGAGCACGGCCTCTTCGGATGGGCGGCGCTCCGGCCGCACGCGCTGCTCGGGCTCGACGCGTTCAGCCCCATCGCGCACGGTACGCTGTGGAGCCTGCTCGTCAACATCGGGCTCTATGTGGGCGTCTCGCTCTTCACACGCCAGGACGTGCTGGAGCACGCGCAGGCGGTGTCGTTCGTGGAGATCGACCGCTTCACCAACCGAACGCCCGCGGCCGAAGCGAGCGCTGGCCGGTCCGTGTGGCGCGGCACGGCGCACGTCGATGACCTCCGGGCGCTCCTGCGGCGCTTCCTCGGGCCTGAGCGCGCCAGTCGGGCGCTCGACGCCTACCTCGCCACGCACACCCTCGACGAACTGGCCCCGCTGACGGCCGATGCCGACCTCGTCCACCATGCCGAGACGCTGCTCGCTGCCGCCATCGGCTCAGCGTCGGCGCGGGCGATGATCGCGACCGTCGTGCGCGAGGAGCCGGTGCGCGTGGACGAGGTGCTGGCCATCCTCGACGAGCAGCAGAAGACGCTCGCCTACAGCCGGACGCTGGAGCAGAAGTCGGCCGAACTGGAGCGGCAGACCCGTCGCCTCGAAGTGGCTCGCCACGAACTCGAAGTCGCCAACCGCATGCTGCGCGAGGTGGACCGTCTCCGGGACGAGTTCGTCTCGACGGTCACGCACGAGCTGCGCACGCCGCTGACGTCGATCCGGGCGTTCGCCGAGATCATGGAGACGTCGCCCGACCTCGACCCGGCCCAGCGGGCGGAGTTCTTGGGCATCATCGTCGCGGAGAGCGAGCGGCTGAGCCGCCTCATCAACGACGTGCTCACCTTCCAGAAGCTCAACCGCCACGCCATCCCCGACGCGCAGCCCCTCGACCTGGAGCACCAGGCGCGCGAGACGATGCGTTCGGTGCGGCCGCTTTTCAGCCGACGCGGCGTCGTGCTCGATCTGCACGCCCCAGCACAGCCCTGCCGAATCGAGGGCGATCCTGACCAAATCCGCCAGGTGCTCTACAACCTCCTCGCCAACGCCGCCAAGCACGCCGACCGTGCGCGCGGGCGCGTTCGGGTCCGCATCGACGTGCTGCGCGACCCGAGCGGCGGACCGCCCCTCGCGCGCCTCGCGGTCTCCGACAACGGTTTCGGCATCCACCCTGATGACCACGAGCGCATCTTCGACGCCTTCGAGCAGGCCCGGCACCGGCCGCAGGGCGAGCCGACCGGAGGCACCGGCCTCGGGCTGGCGATCTCGCGCCGGATCATCCGGGCCCACGGCGGCGAGCTCTGGGTGGAGAGCGACCTCGGCGAGGGCGCGACGTTCGCGTTTACGCTGCCGCTGCTCACCGCCGCCACGTCGGCAGGCGATGGCGCAGCGGGCGATGGCTCATCGGGGTACGGGAGCGTGTCCGCAGAGCCCGTCGCTCGGGCCAGGCGCGACGAGGACGCCTCGTGAGCAGGCCGCGCGGGCTCGCCACAGCGATGACGTCCACGACGACAGCGTCCACGACAATGAAGTCCCCGGCGATGAAGTCGCAGGATCGTTTGCAACTTGGCGCTGCGCGCGCTACCGTTGCAGCGTGACCGCCCCCGTCATCCTCCCCCCGATCCCATGCCGTCTGTCCTGATCGTCGATGACGAACCGAACATCGCCGTCTCGCTCGACTTCCTCATGCGGCAGGAGGGCTACGCCGTGCGTACCGTCCACACGGCGGCAGACGCGCTCGACGCCCTCGAAGCTGCCCCGGCGGACGTCGTCCTTCTCGACGTGATGCTGCCCGATGGCGACGGCCTCGAGGTCTGCCAGACGATCCGCGCCAACGCGGCGTGGAAGCACACCCGGGTGTTGATGGTGAGCGCCAAAGGCCGCCCGGTGGACGAGGCCCGCGCGCTCGCGCTCGGTGCGGATGGCTACGTCGTCAAGCCGTTCGCAATCCGTGACGTGGTGGCCCGGGTCCGGGGACTGGTCGAGGCGGGCTGAGCGAGTTCGACTGGGTTTTCTAGCCCGTTCGTTTGGCTCAGGCGAAACGCTCGGTATGAATCGCGCGTGACACGGCGTCAAGACCGCGTGCGTCTCTGCGTGCATCGCTGCCCCTATGCCCGATTTGTCTCAACCCGACCTCCCCGAGCTCGAGCCTGCGCCGCCGGACCGCTCCTACCGGGCGCGGCGGCTCGACGGGATCGTGCAGGACCTGGCGCAGGGGCTCCGGGCCTCGCTCGGCTCCATCCGTGCGGCCATCGAGACGATGACGGAATACCCGGACATGGACGAGGCTGTGCGCGCGCAGTTCGCTGAGATCGTGCGCCAGGGGGCCGTTGAGGCAAGCGAGCGGCTGGAGGCTTCCATGGAGCGCTACGCGCAGGCGGCGGCGGCCCAGCGACCGATGCACGTGGTGCCTGCTGCGACGGTGCTCCATCGAGTGGCCGAGGCGCTTGCGGAGGATCCGGCGCTCGGACCCTCGGCCGTGCGTCTCGAAGAGCCGGGCGAGGGGCTGTGGATCCGCGCCGACCGGACGGCTCTCGTCGGGGTGCTTGTCTTCTTCGCGCAGCGCGTGCACCATGCCGTGCGCTCACGTCCGCTCCAGCTTCGCGTTCGCGCTACAGGGCAGTACGCCGCCTTCGACCTGGCATGGGATGGGCCTGCTGTTCAGCCTGCGCGCCTGGAGCGGTGGCTCGTGCAGCCGTTCGACGATGCGGGGGCCGCCCCCGACCGCGTCGCCGCCGACGTGCTGGAGCGCCACGGTGCGGAGGTGTGGACGCGGTCGAGCGGGGAGCACCCTGCGCTGCAGCTGTTGCTGCCCCGCGAAGCCGACGGCTGAGACGGACGCGCAGACGTGCGAGGGGAGGTGAGGTAAGAGGACATGCCCTACCTCTGGTCAGGCCATCGATCCAGACTGCTTTCTGATGCCGGGCCACGCGTCCGGTGTGAGGCCAACCCGGTCAGAGGCCCGGTTGTGTGGGGGAACGCCTCGCAAGTAATGTGAAGAAATCGTTTATACATCGCTTTCTGGTAATATCTGCTAGCGAAGCGCTTCCGGATTTCCGGTCCTATGCCTACTATGGCGGCACCAAGCCGCGGAGGAAGCGGGTGCGGGCCTGCCTTTCCTCCTTGCTGTATTACCTCTTAGTAATACTTACATCTTTCCCCTAGGCGACATGGCTGACACGCAAACCGCTCCCACGACCTACGCGCCCCCTGCGGACTTCGCCGCCAGCGCCCACGTCTCCTCCCAGGCCGACTATGAGGCCCTGCACCGCCGGTCGGTCGAGGACAACGAGGGCTTCTGGCGCGAGCAGGCCGACCGCGTCGACTGGTTCGAGCCGTTCCACACCGTCAAGAACGTCTCGTACGACCCCAAGAACGTCTCGATCAAGTGGTACGAGGGCGGCAAGCTCAACGCCTCCTACAACGCCCTCGACCGGCACCTCGAAACGCGCGGCGACCAGACGGCGCTCATCTTCGAGCCCGACGACCCCAACGCGCAGGAGACGCTGCACCTCAGCTACCGTGAGGTCTACGAGAACGTCTGCCGCCTCACCAATGCCTTCCGCGCGATGGGCGTCCAGAAGGGCGACCGCGTCACGGTCTACCTCCCGATGATCCCCGAGGCGGCCTACACGATGCTCGCGTGCTCGCGCGTCGGCGCGATCCATTCGGTCGTCTTCGCGGGCTTCAGCCCCGACTCGCTCGCGACTCGCATCCTCGACTGCGAGTCAGACTTTGTGGTCACGGCCGACCAGGGACGGCGCGGCGGACGTACCGTGGCCCTCAAGCAGAACGTCGACAAAGCGCTTGAGCAGTGCCCGGACGTGCGCCAGGTGCTCGTCGTCAAGAATACCGGGGACGACGTCGCCTGGAATGACGCCGTGGACGTGTGGTACCACGAAGCCGTTGACGGGCAGCCTGCCGAGGCAGAGCCCGAGGTCATGGATGCTGAGGACCCGCTCTTCATCCTCTACACGTCGGGCTCGACCGGCAAGCCGAAGGGCGTCGTCCACACGACCGGTGGCTACTGCGTCTACACGAGCCTCACCCACCAGATGGTCTTCGACTACCAGGACGGCGATGTCTTCTGGTGCACCGCCGACGTGGGCTGGATCACCGGCCACAGCTACATCGTCTACGGCCCGCTCATCAACGGGGCCACGCAGGTCTTCTTCGAAGGCGTGCCGACCTACCCCGATGCCGGCCGCTTCTGGGAGGTGTGCGAGAAGCACAAGGTCAACCAGTTTTACACCGCGCCGACTGCGATCCGCGCGCTCATGGCGAAAGGCGACGGCTTCCTCGACGGCCACGACCTCTCCAGCCTGAAACTCCTCGGCACGGTCGGCGAGCCGATCAACCCCGAGGCCTGGCGGTGGTACCACGAGAAGATCGGCGGCGGGCGCTGCCCCATCGTCGACACGTGGTGGCAGACGGAGACGGGCGGCATCATGATCACGCCGCTCCCCGGCGCGATCGCCACCAAGCCGGGCTGCGCGACCGTCCCGTTCTTCGGCATCCAGCCCGCCGTCCTCGATAACGACGGCTCCGAAAAGGAGGGCGCCACCGAGGGCATCCTCGTGATCCAGGACTCGTGGCCCAGCCAGGCGCGCACGGTCTACAAGAACCACGAGCGCTTCACCAACACCTACTTCACCGCCTACCCCGGCAACTACTTCGCGGGCGACGGCTGCCGGCGCGACGAGGACGGCTACTACTGGATCACGGGCCGCATCGACGATGTGATTAATGTGTCTGGCCACCGGATGGGCACCGCCGAGATCGAGAGCGCGCTCGTGCTCCACGATGTCGTGGCGGAGGCGGCTGTGGTCGGCTACCCGCACGACGTGAAGGGGCAGGGGATCTACTGCTACGTCACGCTCAACGGCGGCGTCGCGGCCTCGGAGGACCTCCGCGCCGAGCTGGTGAAGCACGTCCGCGCCCAGATCGGGCCGATCGCGAAGCCGGACTTCATCCAGTTCGCCCCGGCGCTGCCGAAGACGCGCTCCGGCAAGATCATGCGCCGCATCCTGCGCAAGATCGCGGAGAACAGCTACGGCAACCTCGGCGACACGTCCACGCTCGCCGACCCCACGGTGGTCGACGACCTCATCGACAACCGGCAGAACCGGGCCTGACCCCTCAGGCTCCGCCCTCGCCGCAGTGGCAGCTGCGGCGGGGTGCGGCCAAACGAAGACCGGCCCCCGTGGCAGCGAGGACCGGTCTGGCAAGAATCGCACGACCCAACGGGTGGCAGCCCGGGTCGCGCGGTGCTCTCTCACACCCCAGCCACGTTTCCCACCATCTCGGGAGGTATTTCATGACCAGGATGACACACGCCTCAGCGAGGCGCGCGTCTGTTCGGACCGCCACGCTCGCGCTCTTGTTCCCCCTCGCTCTCATGGGGAGCCTGAGCGTCACCCCCACCGCCACCGCGCAGGAAATCAAGATCGGGGGCTTCATCAAGGCGTCGTACTACTACGACACCCAGCAGCTTGTCGCGGCGCGCGAGGGGGACTTCCTTCTCTACCCGGCCTTCGCGACGAGTGCGGACGACGAGCCGAACGACACCGACAACCTCCTCTTCTTCCCGTTCTTCTCGCGGCTCTCCTTCGCCATCGGCGACCTGCCCGAGACGCTCGGCGCGAAGACGACGGGCTACCTCGAAACGGACTTCTTCGGGCCGGGCAACGACACCCAGAACACGCTGCGCATTCGCCGCGCGACCGTGAAGCTCGACTGGTCCACGCACGAGGTCATGGCGGGGATGGAGTGGTCGCCGCTCTTCCTCTCGTCGTGGGCGCGGACGGTCGCCACCGAAGCCGGTGCGCCGTTCAACCCGTTCGCGCGCGACATGATGATCAAGCTGGTCCTCAAGCCCGCCAACTTCCGCATCACCGGGCTCATTTCGCAGCAGCGCGACGCGTTCCAGGAGATCCCCTTCACCCCGCCTGGTGGAGCCACGATCCCCGGCGTCAAGCAGCAGCAGCAGGCAGGACTCCCTGGCGTGATGATGGGCCTCGAATATGTGGCTGAAGGCGGCAGCACGGTCGGCGTGAACAGCTACTACAAGTGGATCCGCCCGACACTGACGAGCGACCGCTTCTCGGCAGGCACCCTCCAGGCCTACGCGAACCTGATCACGCCAGGCCTCGAAGCGCGGGGCAACATCACCTTCGGTGGCGACCTCTCGGACCACCTCATGACGGGCGGCTACGTGGTCATCGGTGACCTGGACGCCAGCAACTTCGAGCCGCTCAACACCGTCGCGGGCTGGCTCGACTTGCAGACGACCGGTCCCGTCAGCCTCGGCGTCTTCGGTGGCTACCTCCAGAACCTCGGCACGGCCGAGGACGGCATCGACCCGACCGCGGTCCAGTTCGTGGCCCGTGGCTACGGAGCGACGCCCATCGAGAACGTGTGGCGCGTCAGCCCGCGCCTGACCTACACCTCGGGCAAGGTCCGGATTGGGGCTGAGTTCCAGGCGACCGGAGCCAACTACGTCGTCGGCGACGGTCCTGCGGATGTGTACGACGACGCCCTGGTGCCCACCGGCGACACCGAGAGCGTGGTCAACCTGCGTGGCGACCTCTCGGTCTTCTTGTTCTTCTAGCTCGCTTTCGTCACGGTCGCCCGTTGCGTCACGGCCTCAGCGTGTCGAGCGGCGCGGCCTGGTTTTCCAACCACTAACTCCTCTCTGGATATGGCTACCATGACTCGCCAGGCCTACTGGCAGCGCCAAGTCAAGCGCATCGCGATCCTGCTGACGATCTGGTTCATCGTCGCGTACGTGATGAGCATCTTCCTCGCGCCGACGCTCAACAACTTCAGTTTCGGCGGGGTGCCCTTCGGCTTCTGGATGGCCCAGCAGGGCTCCATCTTCGTGTTCATCTCGCTGATCTGGATCTACGCCTACTTCTCGGACAAGGCCGACAAGGAGGCCGGGCTCAATGAGACGGAGGACACCATGTCCGCCGCCAGCGACGCCCACTAATCGACCCTCTTCCACCTCAATCCCAACGAAACCATGGGTATTCAAGAATGGACATGGGTCACGGTTGGCCTAACGTTCTCCGCGTATCTCTACATCGGCTACCGCAGCCGCGTCGCCTCGACCAAGGGCTTCTACGTTGCGGGCCAGGGCATCTCGGCCATCGCCAACGGCGCGGCCACGGGTGCTGACTGGATGAGCGCCGCCTCCTTCATCGGCATGGCGGGCCTCATCTCCTTCCAGGGCTTTGACGGCTCGGTCTACCTGATGGGGTGGACGGGCGGCTACGTGCTCCTGGCACTCCTGCTCGCGCCGTTCCTCCGGAAGTTCGGGCAGTACACCGTCCCTGACTTTGTCGCCGAGCGCTACTACTCGCAGACGGCGCGCGTCGTCGCGGCCATCGCGGCCATCTTCGTCTCGTTCACGTACGTGGCGGGCCAGATGGGCGGCGTCGGCGTGGCGTTCAGCCGCTTCCTCCTCGTCTCCAACGAGGTGGGCGTCCTCATCGGCATGGTGATCGTGGCGTTCTTCGCGGGCCTCGGCGGCATGAAGGGCATCACGTACACGCAGGTGGCGCAGTACTGCGTCCTCATCTTCGCGTACACGATCCCGGCCATTGCCATCGCGCTCTCGCTCTTCGGCAACCCGATCCCGCAGGGCGCCATCGGCGAGGCGCTCCCGATCCTCGATCAACTGCAGACCGACCTCGGCCTCGACCCGTACTCGAGCCCGTTCGTCAACAACAACCTGCTCAACGTCTTCTGCATCACGCTCTGCTTGATGGTGGGGACGGCGGGGCTGCCGCACGTGATCGTGCGCTTCTACACGGTC
>JBCCRG010000035.1:0-14448 GCA_039208155.1 Bacteroidota bacterium
ACGTGGCCTTGCGGGACCGCCTCGGCGATGCGGAAGGTGAAGTAACCCGTCCCCGCTCCAATGTCGGCGACGGTGTAGTTCGATAAGAGCGCGAGGCCGTCGATCACGAGGTCGGGGCGCTCGGTGCGTTCGCGGTCGGGGCGTTCGAGCCAAGCCGCGCCGCGGTGGCCCATCACCTTCGAGATCTCGCGGCCCATGTAGATCTTCCCGATCCCGTCGCGGCTGGCCGGGCGGTACGTGTAGACGGTATCCGGCAGGGCAATAGCGGACTCCTGCGCCTGCGCGGGCTCTGACGGTGTGCTGCAGCCGAGCATCAGCCCTGCCATCAGCAGCAGCACATGGCGGACCTGCGACCTGTGACCTGCGACGTTCGACATGGCTATGCGTCAGGGTTCGTTGGGGGCGCGACGGGGACGCCGTGCAGTTCGACGGGCGGTGGCGTCTGCTTTGCCTTCTTCGCGCGCAGATTCAGGACTTCGACGAAGAGCGAGAAGGCCATCGCGGAGTAGATGTACCCTTTCGGGATGTGCTGGTTCATGCCCTCGGCCATCAGCGTGACGCCGATCAGGATGAGGAACGCGAGCGCGAGCATCTTCACGGTCGGGTGCTTCTGAACAAACTCCGACACGGGCCCGGCGGAGATCATCATGATGCCGACCGCGATCACGACCGCGATCACCATGACCGCGATGTCGTCGGCCATGCCCACAGCGGTGATGACGGAGTCGAGGGAGAAGACGATATCGAGGAGGGCGATCTGGAAGAGGACGGCGCCGAAGCTCGCCACCTTCTTCGCAGTGCCGTGCTGCTCGTGCTCGCCTTCGAGCTTGTTGTGGATCTCGTGCGTGGCCTTGCCGACGAGGAAGACGCCGCCGACGAGCAGGATGAGGTCACGCCCGGTGATCTGCGCGGGGCCGTCGGCGAGGCCCGTCGCCTCGCCGAGGAGCGCCATACCGTGCCGTGCCGACTCACCGAAGCCGGTCAGCGTATCGAGGAACGGGATCGTGAAGAGCGGGGTCGTGAGGCTCATCACCCACGCGATGGAGAAGAGCAGCCCGATCCGCATGCCCATCGCGAGCGCGAGGCCGAGGAAGCGCGCGCGGGGCTGCTGCTCCTCGGGGAGGCGCCCGGTGAGGATCGAGATAAACACGATGTTGTCGATCCCGAGGACGATTTCGAGTGAGGTGAGCGTGGCGAGGGCGACCCAGGCTTGCGGGTCATAGATCCAATCGAACACGTCAGGGCGGGCAGGCGGAGGCACGGCAAGGTTGGCGCAGTGTACGGCACAGCCCTTGTTCGCGTCACTTTCGGCGCATCATCCCGTTTGAAACGACCGCGTCCCAATGCGTTATCGTGGCCCCACATGCCGCTCTCGCCGGTGCGCCTCGCCTTCCACCGCTCTACCTCGCCCATGCGCCTCCTGACGCTTCTCGCGCTCGCCCTCCTCACGGCTGTACCGCTGGCTGCCCAGGGCTTTAGCTTCTTCAACGGCCGTAACCACCCCGAACTCGACTGGCAGGTGGCGGAGACGGAGCACTTCGAGATCGCTTATCCCGCGCGTCTCGCTGGCATCGAGGCACACGCGGCGGCCATCGCGGAGGCTAGCTACGACTCGCTCTCGGTCGCGTTCGGCGGCGTCACCTTCGACCGGCGGATGCGGATTTACCTCTCCGACGAGGACGAGATCGCCAACGGCGTGGCATACAACGTCGGCCGCGCGGGCTTCACGACCATCTGGGTCCACATCAACGACGTCGCCACGATCTGGACGGGCGATGTGAAGTGGCTCCGCAAGGTGCTCGCGCACGAACTCGCGCACCTCTTCCACTACCGCGCCATCCAGACCAACCTAGGCACCCTGCAATACGTCTTCGCGAACCCGATACCGAGCTTCTGGGCGGAGGGCGTCGCGCAGTACCTCACCGAGGAATGGGACGCCCAGCGTGGCGACCGATGGCTCCGCACGGCCGTCTTCGAGGACCGGCTGAGCTACGCCGACGGCACGAGCGCCTGGAACGGGCGGCTGCAGTACGCCGTCGGCAACAGCCAGACGCGCTACCTCGCCGAGCGCTACGGCGACTCGACCATCGTGAACCTGCTCGCGCACCGGAGGCCGCTCAAGCTCGGCCCCGTCCCGCTCCCCTTCTTGCGGGTCCATGACTTCTACGACGCCTTCCAGGCAACGACGGGGCGATCCTACCGCGACTTTAACGGCGAGTGGCGCACGCACGTCAACGTGTACTACAACACGATGGCGAGCCAGATGGAGCGCCTCGATTCGCTGGGCACGGAGCCCTTACCATTGCCCGGACAGTATCTCTACCACGTCGCCCCGAGCCCGGACACGAGCCAGATCGCGGGCCTTGCGCTCTCGTCGCTCGCGCGGCCCGTGCGGCGCCTCTACGTGATGACTAACCCCGGCGACTCGCTCGCCATCGCGGAGCGTGGGCGCAACGTACGCGTGCTGGCCGAGGGCGCGGTACGGCCCCCGCTCGCGTGGCACCCCGACGGCGACCGCATCGCGTACGCACGCCGCCACCGGGGCGATCACGGTTCGCTCGTGAACGACCTCTATGTCGTGGATACCGAGACGGGACGCCAGCGGCAACTCACCGACAACCGCCGCGCGCATAGCCCGACCTACGCGCCCGACGGTCAGCGCCTCGCGTTCGTCGGCATCGACGGCGGCACGGCAAACGTGTTCGTGCTGGATCTGGACACAGGCGCTGAAACACCGCTCACGCGCTTCGAGGGCGACGTACAGCTGACGGGCCTGCGATGGAGCCCCGAGGGCCAGCGCCTCGCCGCCGCCCGCTTCGCCGCCGACGGCACGCGCGACGTGATCGTGGTTGATGCGGCGACGGGCGCCGTGACCTCACTCGCGGACACCGCGCCGGACGGCTCTGACAGCCGTGGCCCGGTGTGGAGCCCCGACGGCCAGCGCCTCGCCTTCACCTCGATGCGCGACAACGTGCCGAACGTGTTCGTCGTGGACCTAGAAGCTGCGGCAACCTCCCCCCCTGATCTCGCTGACGCTCGATCTGTCCCCCCCGCGAGTGAGGGGGACAGTTTTGCAGACGGCACGACAGCCGATAGCCAATGGCCAACAGCCAACAGCCGACAGCCGACAGCTACCCGCACCACCTTCCTCTTCAACGGCGCGGAGGTCGACGCGTGGCTCTCGCCCGACTCGACGCACACGGCGGGACGGCTCCTCGTCCGCTCAACGGATACGAAGCAGCGGGACCGCGCCTACCTCATCCCCGCCGACCGGCTACCGACCGTCGAGGTGGTCGCCCCGGCGACGCCGCCTGCCTACCGCGCGTGGACGCAGCACCGGCCGGACGCCGAGATCCCCGCTGCAGTCGCGCCCGACCCGGCGCTGATCCGCGAGCGCTACGCCTACCGCTCGTTCGCGAACCTCAGCCACGCCGTCAGCCTCGTCGTGCCGTACTACGACAGCCCGCGCGACTACGGCTTCTTCGGCACGACGACCTGGCTCGAACCGCTCGGCAAGCACCAACTCGGCGCCCTCGCCGGCGTCTCGATCCCCGATTTCGCCGACCGCTCGTTCGCGCTCGTCACCTACGTCAACAACACACTCGCGCCGAGCCTCGTCTTCCGCGGCTACCGCTTCCCGGGCCCCTCGCGGTTCTACGGCGACCAGCTGCTCATCGAGAACCTCTCCGGCGGCGACGTGGCCGCGATCTGGCCCCTCGACTGGCTCGACCGCCCCTACACGTCGCTCTCCGGCGCGGTTAGGTTGCGGCTCGCCTACGCGGAGCCGTTCAACGAGGATACCTTCGCGGATCTAGGCGACGTGGAGGTGGCAGGTGGCGTGCTCCCAACGCCGCTGGAGGGCACCCGCGCCGATGTGCGTCTCGGGCTCGCGTTCAAGACGCAGCGCCCCTACCGCTTCAACAGCATCCACCCGCTCGACGGCCTCGGCCTGCGCGCCCGCGTGACCGTAGGCGTCCCGGAGGTGAACACGGGCGGCACATTCGCCCAGCCAGACCTCGCGGGCTATGTGGTCCTCCCCGACCCGCTCGGCTTCGGGCGCTTCTACGCCTACGGACGCGCCCAGGCCCGCTTCGGCGACGGCTTCCCGCAGGACGTGCTCGGCCTCGCGCGCTTCGACGACATCGACCTCCAGATTCCCATCTTTGGGGCCGTCAACGCGGACGAATTGGAGCGCGTGCGCGGCTACCGAATCCCCGTCCTCGGCGACCGGGTGCTCTTTGGGACGCTCGAGTACCGCTTCCCACCGGTTTTCGACCTCAACACGTCGATCCTCGGCCTGATCGGTTTCGGGCGGACAGGAATCTCGCTCGTCGCCGACGCAGCGGCCGTCTGGACTGGCAACGACCTCGACAACGCCATTCGCCGGACGGGCCTCGGGGCCGAGGTCAAGAACGTGCTTTCGCTGGGCGGCTTCCAGCTGCTGCACAGCTTCGGCGTCGCGGCACCCTGGGGCGAGATCGACGACGACCTGACGTGGGACGAAGTCGACATCTACTACCGCATTCAGACAGCCATAGCGTTTTGATGCACGCGGGTGGGTGGTCACGTTCTTGACGCGACCGTTCTACGCTACTTTGGTAGAGCGCTAGCGCATGCTCGGACGATGGCCTGCGCTACCAAATCTCCTTGCCCAAGCACCTCTTCGTTTGAGAATCGCAGAACCTGAATGCCAAGCGACTCGATGGCGCGCTGTCGCGCCGCGTCTGATTCTGCCCTCGCTGGGTCGTCGTGTACACGCCCGTCCACTTCGACAGCAACCCTAGCCTTAGGGCAATAGAAGTCCACGATATAGGGACCAATGCCATGCTGCCGTCTGAACTTTAACCCGCCAGCTCGTCGCAATCGCAACAGTTGCCAGAGCGTTGCCTCGGCGGTAGTCACCTGTACCCTGAGGCGACGACGTAGCGCCTTCGAGCGGGGAAGATTGTTCCAACGCTCGAAGTCAGCCATGTCCAGGGGTCGGTGGGAAATCTTCACCCTGGCTAGGGGGAGACAGAGGGGGTTGCCGGTTCCAGCAAAATGCGCGCATCTCACCACAACGTCAACCTTCCCTGTCCCCTCCTATCCAGGAGGGGGACGCACGTCCCGCCTGCGAGCCAGCATATACTCATGGTAAAGGTCCCCACGGACAGGCTCTGGCGACGACTCTTCGCCGTGCGTTCGCTCCGCTTCCTGGCGCGCTCCACAAGCTCGACGGGGTGGAATGGCGAAGGTGCGGGCCAGGTGACTGTCATGCATCCCTCAGAGGAGGCGCTCGGATTCGAGGAGGCCGGCTCGTGGGTGTCAGGCCGCGGACAGACGTTCCCGTTCCACAACGTCTACCGGTGGACCAGACTCGCCGAGCCGTCTCCACGCCTACGGCTCGAACACCTCCGCTTCGGCGTCGAGCGCCCCGTCCTGCTGTTTGACCTTGTTCCAGAGACGCCAATACTCTGGCGCTCGGTCGCCCCGCACGTGTGCGGCGACGACCGCTACACCGCCCGCCTAGACATTGAGAAGAACCAGCTCGTGATGACCTGGATCATCAAGGGTCCGGCGAAGGCTGAAAGCATTGTCTATCGCTACGTGTGAGGTGATAGGATGCGTGACGCTACGGGATCGGCTGGGGCGTGACCGTGACCGTCGGGCTTGCTACCTCACGGCTCCCCGACATCCCGCTCAATGACGATGAAGGCCTCAGACCGAGCGTAGGCCCCGAAGACGCCGAGGCCGCCCTGCACGTTGGTCGTGATGTTGGGAATCTCGCCGGGCGAGAGCGTCGTCGGCGTGAACTGCGCCGCCTGCGTCGAGAGGAACAGCAGCAGCGCGTCGTCCACGGCGCTCGCAGAGAGCTTGTTGAAGCCATAGTATCCAAACGCGGCCCAGGGCACCGGCACGGTGAGCGTCCCATCGGAGTTGACCGAGTAGCCTTCCTCGTTCAGGAGCGGCGACGAACTAAACAGGGCCTCTTTCAAGAATTCGAGCCGGTCGCTCTCGCCCTCAATCGTGTCGTAGATGGAGCGGAAGAGGGGGACCAAGTCATCCGGGTTGGGATTGTTAGCCGACTGGGACTGCGCCAGAACCGAGAAGATGTAGACAGTCTGGCGCCCCGGGAAGGCGCTCGGGGTCACCACGACCGTTGGCTGCTCCGGTCCCTGATACACGAGAGGGCTGTTCGGCGGTACTACCGTACTGAACGTGTCCGGGACGACGGTCTCTGCCCAGATCGGGTCAAAACCCGGCGCATCGATGCGCAGCCGATAGCGTGTGGCAGGCCGTACAGTCGGAATGGGAAGTTCAAACGGGTTCGGCACATACTGCCCTGACGAGAACGCAGAGAAGTATTGGATGGTATCGGCTACGGTGCCGTCGGGTGATAGACGTTCCAGCGTCACGGTGGCTCCATCGAGGCCGTTCTCGCGGGGGTCGGACGTAGCCTCGAGCGGTACCGTAGTGGAGAGGAACACTGAGGGTACGGGGGCGAGCGCCTCCATGATCGCGTCGACGACGACAAGGTCGCGGTAGGGGTCGTTTTCGTAGGTGTCACACGACGCCAGGCTCCCGAGGGCAACGGCCAGCAAGGCAAGGAACGAGAGACGCATGAGGCAAAAGACGGTCGGCTTTCGCTCGAAGTCCAGCTAGGAAGCGGCTGAGCGGTTCGGCTGCTGTTCCAACTGCGCAACAGACACGCAGCGTTCATGGCCTACAGCGCCCCACTCAGAAGCTGTTTGGTAAGGGAGGATCAGGGCGAAAGCAGCCTGCCCCGCCCTGCGGGGAGCGAGACGAACGCCGTCAAGGCGCGTGAAGCGGGCGATGCGCCCGCATCGGCGATGCAACGCAACGCTGAGGGCGGTCCGTCGCAGCCGCTTGCAGCCCATCAGTACTCTTGCCAAACAGCTTCTCAATCGGGCGTGATCGTGACGGTCGTGGTGGAACGCGCGTAGGATCCGAAGACGCCGAGGCCGCCCTGCACGTTGGTCGTGATGTTGGGAATCTCGCCGGGCGAGAGCGTCGTCGGCGTGAACTGCGCCGCCTGCGTCGAGAGGAACAGCAGCAGCGCGTCGTCCACAGCACTCGCGGAGAGTTCGTGGAAGCCGTAGTAGCTGAACGCGACCCACGGCACCGGCACCGCGCGCGTCCCATCGGGATTGACGGTGTAGCCCGCCTCGTTCAGGAGCGGCGAGGACCCGAAGACCGACTCTTGCAGGAAGTCGCGGCGGTCGTCTTCGTCGTCCTCGTCGAAGTTGTCGTAGATCGAGCGCGCAAACGGCGTCAGCATCGTCGGGTCCGGGTCGTCCTCCTGATCGACGGCGAGGATCGAGAAGATGTAGACGGTCTGGCGGCCTGGAAACGCGCTCGGCGTGACTGTCACGGTCGGTTGCTCGCCCTCGCCCTGGTACGTCGCCGGGCTGATCGGGGGGATGACCGTCGTAAACGTGTCGGGCACGATGGTCTCGGCGCGGACCGGGTCGAACGAGGGCACGTCCACGAGGAGGCGGTAGCGCGCCAGCGGCACGACGCGGGGCGTTGGAAAGCCAACCCCGATGACTGGGTCGTAGCGCCCGACCTCGGCGGTGTTCTCGTAGGGTACCTCCTCGAGCACGCCCCCGGCCTCGTCGAGCCGTTGGAGGACGACAGTCGCGTCATTCACGCGCCGCGCGGTCTGCGGGGTGAACTCCTGGTCGATGGGAATCGTCGTCGAAAGGAAGACCGGCGGCACCGGTTCGAGCGCCTGCATCACCGCCTCGACCACGATCAGGTCACGGTAGGGGTCGTTGTCGTAGGTGTCGCACGAGGCCAGGCTCCCGAGAGCAACGGCGAGCAACGCGAGAAGTGAGAAACGCATGGGCGCAACGGGCTGTCAGCGCTCTGCTGTCGGCGGTCAGTGTTCCGCACGAGGAACACTGACAGCCGAAAGCCGGGGGCCGTTCGCTAGAAATCCAGCTTGAGGGCGATGTTCGGGAGGATCGGCAGCTGCTCCACCGCCGACTGCTCGATGGGGTTGGAGCCGAAGTCGTACTGGTAAAACCAGATGTTGCGGCGGTTGTAGACGTTGAGCACCTGCAGGGTCAACTCATAGTCCGCGAAGCCGAAGAAGCGGCCCTCCTTCGTGAAGCCGACATCGACGCGGTGGTAGGCGGGGAGCCGCTCGGTGTTGAGGAACGCCGAGTAGAGGCCGTTGAGGTCGGTGTTGCCAAACGGGTTGCCGCGCAGCCCGTAGCGCCCCTGCGGGAGCGTGTAGGCTTGGCCGGTCTGGTAGACGCCCGCGAGCGTGAACGTCCACTTGCGCCCGAGCCCGACCTCGACGACGGCCGTGAAATCGTGCAGGCGGTCGTACTTCGGCGGATAGAACAGGAACTCGCCCGTGTCGAAGTCCTGGTTGACGCCCGGATAGTTGCCGCGCGCCGGGAAGCGGCGGCGCGTCGTGGCGAGCGTGTAGCTGAGGAGCCCGGTGATGCGCCCGACCTGCTTCTCGGCGAGCATTTCGAGGCCGTAGGCGTAGCCGTCGCCGACGCGGAAGAGGTCTTCGTAGGGCAGCCCCGTCGCGTCTTGCAAAAACGGAATCAGCTCGAAGAGGTTGTCCATCGTCCGGTAATAGAGCTCTACGTCGAGCGCATACCCGCGCGCGGGCTTCGTCTTCAAGCCGAGCACCACCTGGTCCGACGACTGCGGCCCGAGGCCGGTGTCGGTCATCACCCACACGTCGAAGCCGGAGAACGACTCGTTGGAGACGAGCGAGAGGAACTGCGTGTAGCGCCCGTAGGCGAACTGGATCACCGCCCGGTCGCCGAACGTGCGCTCGAGCTGCGCGCGCGGTTCGAGGCGGACGTACTCGCCGGAGCCGTGGTAGGACAGCCGGAGTCCCGTCGTCAGAATCCAGTCCGCGAAGGGGCGGTAGACGGTCTGGACGTAGCTCTGGAGGTAGTTCGAGCCGATCTTCGACGTGAACGACTCCTGCTGGTCGAACGTGTCTTCGAGGAGGAGATCGAGGTGCCCGCCCCAGACGCCGACCTGCGCCTCGAAGCGTGCGCTCGGCAACCACTCCACGTCGGCGCGGAGCGAGAAGTCGGTCGCCGTGTTGTCGCGGGTGAACTCGGTTCCAGCGAACTCGCCTACGGGGAAGTTGAAGTACTGTGAGGCGGTCGCGCTCGTGTTGACAAAGACGTTGTCCGAGAGGATGCGCGTGTAGCCGAGGCTGAACGTCCGGTTGCCGTAGTCGAGGATGAAGCGCGCGTCGTCGAAGATGGGCACGTCGACACGGTCCTGGCCGAGGTAGGTCGAGATCGAGAGCTTATCCCTCGTCGAGAGGTCGAGCGCAAGGCGGGCGTTGACATCGTAGAAGTAGTAGCTGTCGGGGATGCCCGTGATGTCCGTCTCCCGGAGCGCCGCCAGCACCGGCTCCAGCGTCGAGCGCCGCGCGGCGACGAGCCACGAACCCCGCACACCGCCGATGTTGACCGGCCCTTCGAGCCCCACGCGCGAGGCGAGCAGGCCGATGCCGAGGCTCGCGTCGAACTCGTTGCGGTTGCCCTCGCGGTTGTAGATGTCGATCACCGACCCGAGCCGCCCGCCGTAGGTCGCCGGATAGCCGCCCTTGTAGAGCCGCACGTCCTTGATGGCGTCCGTGTTGAAGATGGAAAAGAAGCCGAAGAAGTGCGTCGGGTTGTAGACGGTCGTGTTGTCGAGGAGGATGAGCGTCTGGTCGGGCGCCCCGCCGCGGATGTAGAGCTTGGAGGAGAAGTCGTTGGCCGACTTGACGCCCGGCAAGAGCTGGATCGAGCGGAAGAGATCGTTCTCGAAGGCCGACGGGATGCGCTCGACCAGGTCAATCGACACCTGCGTGACGCCCACGGCGCGCTCCTCCTCGATGGGCTGGTCCGCTTCCACGGTCACGCCCTCGGCGTCGAGCAAGGTCGACTCGAGGTCCACGTCGAGGCGCAGCGTGCCGGGCGCGAGGTCGAGCGTGCGCTCCTGGTCGGCATAGCCGATGAACGAGAAGCGGAGCGTGACCTCGCCGGGCGTGAGGCCCGAGAGCGTGTAGAAGCCCGACGTGTTGGTCGTCGTCCCGCGCGTCGTCCCGGCGATGGTGATGGTGGCCTGGATGAGCGTCTCGCCCGTCTGGGCGTCACGGACATAGCCGTTGACCGTCGCCCGCTCGGGGGCCGTCTGGGCGTGCAGGGGGCCTGCGAGGAGGCAGAGAAGCACGACGAAGGCGAAGCGGCACGACGAGCGCCAGGAAGAGTCAGGCACGAGGCAGCGGGTCGGGAGGAAAGAAGGGCAGGAAGGGACGGGACAGGCGCGGCGCTGTTGACGGAGTATCACCCTATCGGTTAGCGTGTCCGCGTGAAGTTTTGGGGACGATATGAAATACGTCACGCACGGCACCCCTGGTAGTGGCCCTGGACGGACGAACGGGCGAAAGAACCGGACGGGCGGGCGGGCGGAACCAACGAGTCAGTCGCGTAGATCATGCGGGCATTTCGCCGTACCGGTACCCTCCCGCTATCTTCGGCCTCCTCCCGCCCCGCTTCCTGCCCGTGCCTTTCCACCGCTTCTACCACGTCCTCCGTACCGGGACCCTCACGCTCGCCGTCGCGCTTGCCGTCGGGTGTGGGGCCGATACCGAGACCAGCCCGACGGATCCGGCCGCTGTCGACTCGGCGGCGGTGGCTGATAGCGTACAGGCGGCTGCGACCGACGCCGCCCAGCGCTCCGCCTTGGCCGCCGACTCGCTCGCGCAGGCCGATCTCGACTCGATGCTGGCGTCGCTGGACGCGCCCGAGGAGGCTACGTCCGAAGAGATAACCCCCGAGCCCGTCGCGGACACGACGGCGGTGCCCGTTGCTGCGGACTCGGCAATCGCTGCCCCCCCAACGGACGCGCAGGTCGCGGAGCAGCTTGCCGAACTCCGTGGCCAAATCGAAGCGCTGACCGGGGTTATCGGACAGTCGCTCGCTGCGCGCGACCAGGACGAAGCAGCGGCAGCGGATACGGCAAGCGTCGGAGAGCGAACGCTCGACAAGCTCGAGGCAGCCCGCGACACCGCCGGCCAGCTTGGATGGCGTGTGTTCATGGCCTTCCTCGTAGGCGTCACGGCGTTTTACCTCATCAAGTCGCTCACGTTCGTCCTCGACACGCTTGCGGCCCGGACGGCCGAGCGACGACTCTTCTACAAGCGCCTCATCCCGATCATGCGCATTGGGATCTGGATTTTTACGGCCTACATCATTGTCAGCACCATTTTCGGGTTCACTACCAACGAACTCGTCGCCGCAGGCGCGGCGCTGGGCGTTGCTATCGGCTTCGCCTCGCAAGACGTGCTGAAGAACATCTTCGGCGGGCTCATCATCGTCTTCGACCAGCCGTTCCAGGTCGGCGACAAGATTGCCGTCGGGGGGACCTACGGCGAGGTCGTCGAGATCGGCCTCCGCTCGACGCGCATCGTGACGCCGGACGACAACCTCGTCTCCGTGCCCAACGCGCAGGTCGCCGACGGCCAGGTGTCGAATGCCAACGCAGGCGCGCTCGACTGCCAAGTCGTCACCGACCTTTATCTCCCAGGGTGGGTCGACGTCCACCTTGCCAAGCAGATCGCCTACGAGGCCGCCGCGACGTCGCGCTACGTCTACCTCGACAAGCCCGTTGTAGTCATCTGCAAGGACACGTTCAAGGAGACGTTCCTGCTGCACCTGAAAGTGAAAGCCTACGTCCTCGACACGCGCTACGAGTTCCTCCTCATGAGCGATGTCACGGAGGCGGCCAAGGCGGGCTTCCGCAAGGCGGGCCTACTCGAGCCGATGCCCGTGCGCTCCTACCTCGTCGAACCCAAGGCGGCGGGGAACGGAGCGGGCGGAAGCAAGAACGCTGGCGACGGTGCCGCAGGCGACGGCGCTGCCTCTACCCCCACGCCGACACCGCGCTCCTCATGACCACGGTCACCCCTCCTGGTGACGCCGCGCGCACGGACACGCTCCCTGCGCCGTCGCCGGACGACTCGCTCGCCCAGGCAGCCCAGCATCTTGACGCGTGGCTGGATGCCACGGCGGGCGCCGCGCAGCAGCACCTCAACCAAGTCGGTGCGGATCTGGACACCGAAGCCGTCGCCCCGCTGCGTACGGCTGTTCAGACGCTCGCCGAGGCGCACCAGGCGCTCCTCGCGCCGCTCCCGCTCAACGAGTCCGAGGCGCTGCCCCCTCGCGCGGTGCTGTGGGAGGCGCTCGTAGCCTACCGCACCGCCGCCGAGAATGAGATCGTTCTGCCGCTCCAGCGCACGCTCGACACCGTTTCTGTCGGCGACGCCATCGATGCGGCAGCGCTGCAACCGTTCACGGCCCTCGAAACGTTCTCGAACGACGCGCCGGGCCGCCTGACGCGCCTCGAGCCTGCAGGCTTGCTCGACCCGATGCCAGCCGACTCGCGGGGGATTCGCCTGCGCAAGACGACGGCGCGGTTCCAGCGCGGGCTGGCCGCCCAGCGCCGGGCGGGCCGCGACCGACTCCGCTCGCTCGTCGGCAAGGAGCCGCTCCCGACCGCGCCTCAGACGCAGACCGTCTACCTGCAGGCGCTCCTCGACTACCACGCGCAGGTACGGCTGGGAGCCGTCTTCGCGGACCTGCACGAAGCCGCCCACCAGCGGATCGCGCAGACGCTCTCGGACCTCGTGCAGGCGCTCGACGCGTGGCTGCACGCTCTTCTTCGCGCAGAGGCTGCGCTCAACCGCGCCGCCCTCCATGACCTCGACGCGCTGGTCTGGCCCGACGAGGCCCTACCAGGCCGCCTGACGGCGTCGGTTCACCCAACGACCGGCGACGCGGACTCGGGCGCCGATGTCCCGTCGCCCCTCCCGCCCCTGACCGAGGATGAGCGGGGCCTCGTGCGTGCGGCCTTCGACGCCGCGTTGGTGCTCCAGCGAGCCCTCGATGATGCGACTACGCTTTCGCTGTCAGCCCTGCGCGCCGACGCCACGGCTACGCTCGACGCCGCCCATGCCGTGCTGTGGGAGGACGTGGACCGGAGTGCACGCCTCCAGCTACGCCCCACGCGGATGCTCCCGGCCCCTTCGGAGCGACCGGCCGGCCGAGCCCGCGCGCGTGCAACCTTGTGGCAGGCCTGGCATCCCGCGCTACAGGAGCGGCTCGCGCTGATGGTGCAGCTACTCGCCTTGCGAGCGCTGCTGCTGCAGGAGCTGAACGGGCTGATCGACCGCGTCGGCAAAGGCGGCCTCAGACCCGTCCTCGTGGCCGTGCAGTCGGTCGTGGACGATCTGCTCGAACTCAGTCAGGCGGCAGAGCAGGCGTGCCAGACAGCGGCCGTACAGGACGATGTGGCCGGGCTAACCGAGGCACTGCGGGTCCTGCTCCAAGATGCAGTCCGGAAGACCGAAGGGCAGCTGGTGCGCCGCCTCCAGACGAGCAGCCTCTCCACCGCACTCGAACGCGGCCTGAGCGCCGCGCAAGACCGCATCGCCGAGGCCGTCGGGGCGCTCCCAGAAGTCCTGCGCGTCGCGACCGACCTCGAAACGCGTCCGGTGAACCCAGCCATCAAGCCAGAGCGCACGCCCGTCCGGGCCGTTACGCGCGGCGTGCTGGACCAGAGTTTCCTTGAACGCCTCGGCGAAGGCGGCGATGCGCTGCGGCAGCCCCTTTTCCGTGTGCTCGCGAAAGCCGAGGAGGTGCAATCGGCTGTCCACTACAACCTCGACGCGGCGCTGGAGGAGTTGGGTGTCACGCTCCCAGGCGAGAGCAACGCGGCTTCGGTCACCACCGACGACGCAGCAGCGCTCGAAGCTGAAGCCCAGCTTCTCGCCGTCGATGCCCCCGCGTCGATCGCAGCCGAGGCCGAAGCCCGTGAGGATGCTGACGGTGTTGGCTCTGAGCACACCGCCTCGGAGGACGTCGACTCTGACGACGGCGCCACTGCAGACAACGCCGCAGCGCAAGCCGCGTCGGAATCGGTACCCGCCCCGCATGCTCCGGGCGAGGACAGTGCCACGACGGCCCGCCGGGAAACGGTGCAGCTGCACGAAGACGATTTGTTGGACGAGGACGAGGCGCCGCCCGAGGTGACGCCCGCCGAGCGCATCGCGTCTGCGCGCGAGCTGACCGTGACCGGGCTGGCCCGCTCCGCCGAGCGCCTCGCTGGCATCGTAGAGCCGATGCACGCCCCGTGGAACGCGTTCCTGGGCCAGGCGACGCAGGCATTCGAGCGCCGTTGGGGCATGGTCCACCAACGCCTCGAAGCGGCAGGCGTGGAAGGGCAGTTCCTCGACATGCGGCTGCGCATGGCCGACGAGGGCGCCCGAATGGGCCGGGTAGCGCAGGACCGGGCGCAGTCGCTCTGGCGCACCACACAGCGGCTGGCGCAGGCCGGCTGGAAGCGTGTCCGGTCGCTCATCCGCAAAGGCCAGAGCGCGGCGGGGCTGATGCAGAACGCCTCGGCCAAGGAGGC
>JBCCRG010000036.1:0-14445 GCA_039208155.1 Bacteroidota bacterium
ATCCCGCCGGACCAGATCGAGCGTATCTGGGAGCGGTTCGCGCTCGTGGACGAGGGGCAGGCGAGCAGCACCGGCATCGGGCTGGCGCTCGTGAGGGAGGCCGTGGACTTGCTCGATGGCACGGTAGGCGTGGAGAGCCGCGAGGGCTTCGGCACCACATTCACCGTCCGCCTCCCCGTCCGCGATGCGGTCCCGGGCGACGACGCGCTACCAACCGGCGCCACGCCCAACGGCACCTACGTCCCGCAGGCCGACCTCGCCGCGGCCGTCCCAGCCCTGCCAACGCCCACGGTGGACCGGCTCACGGCGCTTGACGACGCTGACCGGACGACCGTGCTGGTGGTAGAGGACGCTGCCGACGTGCGTGCCTACGTCGCGGACTTGCTGCGTGCGGAGTACCTCGTCGTGGAGGCCGCCGATGGGGAAGCCGGGCTCGCGAAAGCGCGCACTCGCGTGCCCGACCTCGTGGTGAGCGACGTTGCGATGCCGCGCATGGATGGGCTTGCGCTCACTGCTGCGCTCCGGGCCGACCCCGACCTGGCCTTCGTGCCCATCGTGTTGCTCACAGCGCGAGCAGAGATCGAGGACCGGGTGGCCGGGCTGGAGTCGGGCGCGGACGCCTACCTCGCCAAGCCGTTCGACCCCCGCGAGCTGCGCGCCACGGTTGCCAATCTGATCGCCTCGCGGCGTGCCTGGCGCGAGCGGCACACCCCGGCACCGCTGCCCGTCATTGATGCCTTCCCCGCCGCCGTCTCCGCCGACGATGACCTCCGGACCCGCATCGAAGCGACCATCCACGCGCGCTTTGCGGACCCGGACTTCTCCGCGCGCGACCTCGCCGACGCGGTGGGGCTCAGCGGCTCGCAGCTCCGGCGGCGCACACAGGACCTCCTCGGCACGACGCCCACCGAGGCGATCCGGTCGTACCGCCTGGCGCAGGGGGCGCTGCTCCTCCGGAAACAGGCGGGGACGGTGGCCGAGGTGGCCTACGCGGTTGGGTTCAACAGCGTCTCATACTTCACCCGCGCGTTCGGCGACGCCTACGGGCGTACGCCCTCGGCCTACGCGACAGAGCAAGGGGAGGACGACAAGGTGTAGTCAAGGTTCACCCTGACATAGGGTGCGAAGGGGCGAGACTTGGTGTCGCACGATGATACACTGAGAGGGTAAGCGCTTACACAAAGCGCGCAGCGTGTTGCTCGATCCGTGCATACGCGTGGTGAACAGTGTTATGCGCGCTTTGCAGTCGAGCGGGCACGAGGGCGCTCCCGATACTGCGGTCCCACCACGGAACCCCGACCCGGGCCCCACCCCATGCCTTGGACTGCCCTCAGTCTCCTGCCCACCCACACGACGCCCTACGTCGTGTCGCAGCGCATGAAACACGCCATCGAGAGCCTCGACTTCGACCGCCAGGCAGCGCCCGCACCCCAGGCGCTCATCGGAATCGTGTCGGACGCGCCCACGCTCCAGGCGTTTCTCGTGCACTGCCTGGAGCGGGCGTTCGAGGTGGTGGTGGCCCCGACGGTCGGAGTGCTGGCGGAGTGCCTCGCGGAGCGGTCCCTCTCGCTGCTCGTCGCGGACCTCTATACGCTCGACCACCAGCGCCCGGCTGACCTCGACCTTCTCGGCGAGACCTACGTGGGTCTCCCGCTGCTGATCGTCTCGCAGGAGCCCGCCTCGGAGCTGCGCAAGCTGTCTGCGCCCGTCCTCGACCGGCCCCATGCCACGCTGCCGCTTCCCACGCGGCCCGCCGACCTCCGCGGGGCGGCGACGGCGCTCCTTGACGTCACCACGAGTCCCCCCTCCCCCTGAACCACCACCACGAGTCTCGCCGCTCCGTAGAACCATGAACGGAGGCGAGGGCTCGGCAGGGAGGAGGGGCCCTTTCGAAACGCGAGTCCCCCTGGCGCAAACGAAGCGCGCCCCGCTCGACCTGAGCCGAGCGGGGCGCGCTGTGGCGATTCAACCCCCTTACTGAATCTCCACGGGGAACGTGAAGTCGAAGTCGTTCTCCACGACGTCGGGGACTTCCGGAGCGGTCGGCGTGTCGGCACGCTTGTCGGCTGGCAGGTCGGCCCCGTCCTCGTAGTGACGGAGCTTGGCGCGGAAGGCACCCGTCGCGGCACCGCCAGCGGACACGGCAACGTCGAACGTCACGCCGAGCGGGTCGCCGAGCGGGTCCGTGTCGAGGTTGGAGACCGTCATGCGGTTGGCCACGCCGCCCTCAGGGGTGTAGAAGAAGCGGTGCGCACCGGGCTCTTCGTCGCGGACTTCTTCGGTGATGTCCTCGGCGGGCGTCTCCAGCTCGTTGAGCAGCTCGATGCTCACGTCGTAGGTCGTGGCCGACATGAGGGTGATGGTCTCTGCATTCTGAAGAACGCCTGCCTCATCGAAGTTGGCAGTGAACTCAGCGGCAGCACCGCCGCCCTGCGGCGTGAAGGTGATGTTGACGGTCGTGATGACCTCCTCTTCGCCAGCACCGTCAGTATCGCTACTGTCGGGGTCGTTGGAGTCACACGCGGCGAGCACGAGGAAGGCCGGGAGGAGGAGGAGCGCTAGGTAACGTGACAGGGTTGTCATGGTGGTTAGCTTGGTTGATGAACAGGTGCGGTGCGTGGTATGAAAGAGACGACATGCATCCTGGGGTCAGGGCGTGCCGAAGGGGACCGTCAGCCGCAGCACCACGTTGCGGCCGGGATCCTGAGCGAAAAAGCGGTAGCGACTGAGGTAGTCGCGGTAGGCGGTGTCGAGGAGATTCTCGACGGTGAGGCTGAGGCGGGCGTGGTGGACGTCGCTGGTGCCGTAGTGCACCTCCGTCGAGAAGCCCGCGCGAAGCAGGGTGTAGCCGTCGGGCGGGGCCACATAGTCCACAGGGACCACAGTGCCATCCTCGGCAAGGCGCGTCGGGAAGCGGTCCTGCTCGCCGACAAGCGTCGCGCCGAGTTCGAGCGTCGGGATCTCGAACGGACCGAGGTCGGGCGCTGTGAACCCCACGTCGAAACCGAGTCGGTCGGCGGGCATGGCGAGCAGCGCTTCGTCAAGGTCCGTGTTGGTGCCACGCAGCAGGCTCCCTGACATAGCGAGCGTGACGCGCCCAAGCCGCGCCTGCGCGTACCCATCGATGCCGACGAGGCGTGCGTCGTCTTGGGTGTACGCGAAGTCGGGGAAGATGCCGCGCGACGTGACGACCGGCTCGTCGAGGGGACGGAGGTAGAGAAAGTCTGCGATGCGTTGGGCATAGCCGCTCACCTCCGCCTCGAAGCGGGCCGATTGGTGGCGCAGCGTCAGGTCGGCTCCGAGGCTGCGCTCTTCGCCAAGCGACCGCTCGCCCCGTTCGAACTGCGCCGTGCCGTGGTGGATGCCGTAGCTGTAGAGTTCGTTGATGCTCGGCGGGCGCCAGGCGGTGGCGAAGTTCGTAGCGATGCTCCAGGTCGGGCTGAGCCGCCACGTCGCGCCAAGAGCAGTCGAGACGCCGGTGTAGGTACGCTTGTCGCGCTCGAACGAGCCCTGGCCACGCTCGCGGGGGAACGCTTGCTGCCAGCGGTGGTCGAGCCGTAGCCCGGCGTCGAGCGTGAGCGGGCCGCGCTGCCACGTCGTCCGCGCAAACGCGCCACCGGTGAGCGCGCGGAAGTTGGGGATGAGGTAGCCGACCTGCCCGACGTTGCCCTGGTTCATCCCGTCCACCCCGACGACCGCGAAGCCATCGCCCCCGAACAGGGTGCGTGGAGCGGTGGTGAGCTTGAGGTTGAGGGTGTGCGTGGCCAGGTCGAGCGCAAAGGCGGCCCGTGCCAGCGGGTCGCGTCCGCCCAAGCGGCTGGCGTCGAACTCCTTCCGCTTGTTGAGCTGGTAGCCATAGCGCGCCTCGATGAGCGCGCCTTCGAGCACGCCATCAGGCCGGAAAAAACCGCTGACGGAAGCCAGCGTGTGGCTGATTTCCTGCTTCGGTGCGTCGATCTCGTAGTCGAAGGTGTAGTCCACAGGAGGACGCCCGAGTTCGAGGACCGTGTCGATTCCTTCGAACGTGTTGAAGTGCGAGCCGCGGTAGATCCCGAGGTCGGTGGCGAAGTGACTCCCGTGCACCTCCACGCCCCAGCGGTCACGCGTCAGGCCGACGGTCGCGTTGGCGCTGCGCTCGAAGAAGGCCGTGTTGCCGAGGACATAGTCGGGGGTGCGCGCGTCACCTGCGCGGCGAGCGCTACCCTGAACACGGAAGCCGAAGCCGGGGACCACCGTCGGGGCACCTTCGAGCATGAGCGATCCTGCGCCCTGCTGGCTGTTCGAGAAGCCCTGCAACGAGAGGTCGCCTCCGAATGCGCCCAGCACCGACGGCAGGGGGGCCTCTTCCAGCCGCACTACCCCACCAATGGCCCCGACGCCGTGCTCCACGCCCGCCGCGCCGCGCACGAGCTCAACGCGGTCGTGTGCGAACGGGTCGATCTCGGGCGCATGCTCGGCCCCCCATTGCTGGCCTTCTTGACGGACGCCGTTGTTGAGCACCACCACGCGCTCCGAGTGCAGCCCCCGCACGACGGGCTTGGTAATGGTCGGGCCTGTCGAGAGCGTGGTCACGCCGGGTAGCGCCTCAAGCGTCTCGCCCAGCGACTGCCCACGCGCAGCATCCAGCTCAGCGGCCTCCAGGACGGCGACCGCCTGCGCGCCTCGCTCCAGAAGCTCCGTCTCGCCTTCCACCACGACCTCCGCAATGACCTCAGAAACAGGCTGGAGGGATACCCGCGTTTGGAAGCTCCCCTGCGTCAAGTCGATGCGCAGAGAATCCGATTCGTAGCCGACGAAGGAGAAGCGGACCAGAAAGGACTCGGGCGGGAGCCCGCTGATGGCGAAGCGCCCGTCTTCGTCGGTGGCACCGCCCAGTCCACGTTCGGCATCCACCACCACGTTCACGCCTGGGAGCGCCGCGCCCGTTCGTGCGTCAACGACGACGCCAGAGAAGGCACGGGAGCCTGCCCCGTCCTGCGCGAGGACGGGAGCGTACGAAAAGAAGGGTAAGGTGACTGTCAGCACGAGGAGCGCTGCGCAGCGAGCGTGGAAGACCATAGTTTTCCGCCGAACGACTAGCTGATTCCGAGATCCACAGATGCCCTAGCCTGCTGCGCACGAGGCGTTGAGGTAGGGCGGGGAATCAGCTGGCGGGTGGTCCGCGCGGAGCGTAAGGCGCAGCCGTCGGGCTACCTGGGACCGACGCGGCGGCGAGGTCAAGTGCGCCCTCTGCGCAGGAGGCCAGCGGGACAGCGGCGGCCTCTGCCGTCGTCGAGGTGAGTTGCACTGCGCAGAGAGCGCAGGCAAAGCAGGGGGACGCGCTGCTGCCCTCAGCAACGGTGACCGGATGGCTCAGCGCGGGAGCGTGCTCGTGCTCCACATGGGCATGGCGGTCCGCGTGAGCGTGACGGCTCTCCGCGTGGGCACACTCCGTGGCGTGCTCCTCATTGGCGTGCTGAATCGCGTGCAGCGCAGGCGCAACGGTGCCGCCCAGCACGAAGCCGAGGAGCAACCAGAGCGCGGAGAGCGAAGCGATTCGGGACACGAGAGAAGAGGAGCAGGGCACGTACGGACGGGGAGTGCACTGAGAGCGACGCAACGAACAGCCCAAAAGGGAGGTTTCTACGCCTGCGCCGATTTACACCGGATTGACGAACGATACCTACAGCGCTCGTCGCATTTCCTGCTCGTTTTGCTGAAGCTTCGGTGTGGATTGCGTTCAGCTTTGGAACCCGCCAGCCCTAGTACCGCATTCGAACGCGGCAATACATCGACTTCGACGTTCCGACTCTGCCCATGCGTGCGCTCTCACTCTTCGTTCTCGCCTTTGTGCTCGTCGCGTTGCCCGCGCAGGCGCAGCAGGCTATCAACTGGGACACCCTCGCCCAAGTCGAGCTGACCCGGCAGGACGGGCGCTTCATCCCGGACTTCGCGCCGGAGGTGGACCAACTCGACGGGCAGCGCGTCGCCATCCAGGGCTTCATCTTTCCCATCCAGCAGACGCTCGAGCAGTCGCACTTTGTCCTGATCGCGTTCCCGCTCGCGGACTGCTTCTACTGCCTTCCCGGTGCCTCCGAGTCGATGATCGAGGTAAAGGCGTCGCAGCCGGTCGAGTTCACCTACGACCCGGTGACGATCACGGGCACGCTCGAAGTGCTGGAGTCTGATCCGATGGGGATGTACTACCGCCTCACCGACGCGGGCCCGGGCTCCTGAATGCCAGTACACTCCGGCATGACAGACACCGCTGCATGACAGACACCACGACGCTCGTCCCCCGCGCCTTCGGGGACACCGGCCTCACCGTTTCGGCCTTGGGCTACGGCGCTGGGCAGATCGGCGATGCCCGTCTGCCTGACGCCGACGTCGAGCGCCTCCTCCACGCCGTCCTCGACGCAGGCGTGACGCTCATCGACACGGCGCGGGGCTACGGCCTCTCGGAGGAGCGCATCGGCCGCTTCCTCGCGCACCGCCGCGACGACTTCGTGCTCTCGACCAAGATCGGCTACGGCATCGAGGGCCTACCGGACTGGACGCCGGAGACGATCCGGCGCGGCATCGAGGAAGCCCGGCAGCGGCTCCAGAGCGACGTGCTCGACATCGTCCACCTGCACTCGTGCCCGGCCGACACGCTGCGGCATGCGGGTGTGGTAGAGGCGCTTCAGGAGGCCGTCGAGGCCGGGGCGGTACGCGTGGCAGCCTACTCGGGCGAGAACGACGACCTCGCCCATGCCCTTCACAGCGAGACCTTCGGCAGCCTCCAGACCTCGCTCAACGTCTTCGACCAGCGCGATATCGACGGGCTCATCGCGGAAGCACGGACACGCGGGCTCGGCGTGATCGCCAAGCGCCCCGTTGGCAATGCCCCGTGGCGGTTCGCCGAGCGTCCGGACGGGCACTACGCGGAGGTTTACTGGGACCGCATGCGCACGATGGGCCTCGATTTCGGAGGGGAGTGGCAGGATGTGGCGCTCCGCTTCGCCGTCTACCACACGGGCGCGCACGCCTGCATCGTCGGGACGACCAACGTTGCGCACCTCCAGCAGAACGTAGAGGTCGTCGCGCGTGGGCCGCTTCCAGACGGGCTCGTGGCGGAGATCCGCGCCAGCTTCGCCCCGCATGCCGGATCGTGGAGCGGTCAAGTGTAGCGGAGGCGTTGGATGCCTGAGCCGCCCCTCGTCACGGCCCTGGGCCTGCTCGCCGCAGCGCTGACCACGTTCGCGTTCCTCCCGCAGGCGGTCAAGACGTGGCGCTCGAAGTCGGTCGGCGACCTCTCGCTGGTGACCTACGGGATGTTCCTGGCGGGCGTGATTCTGTGGCTCGTCTACGGCTTGCTCATCACCAACTGGCCGCTCATCCTCTCCAACGCGGTCGCGATGACGCTGCAGGGGGCCATCGTGGGGCAGATTGTGGCGGTGCGTCGGCGCGAGCGTCGCGGGCGCTAACTATGGGCACGTAGGCGTCGGACGGGCACGATGCTGGGGATGCGTAGGACGCGTCCTACATGAGTGAAAAATGGCGTCGATTCATCGCTTCTCCATGGAAGAAGAGCGGAACCGGTTCCGGAAGCAATGGCACCGCTTCCATTGACGCATTGCGGCATGGCTGGCGCGCGTGCCATGTTAAGGCAACGTTTTGGAAGCGATTTCGGCGATTTGAGCCGCGAAACAGCCGGTCGATGTCTTCGTGGAAGTCACCGGAAGAGAGGTGTCCCCTGGACGCTTTGCTTCCCTACCACCCCGAACCCAACCGATCCGAACGATGCCTACCTGGTCCTTTCAAACGATGAGCCACTGGCTCAGCAGCCTCGCGAGCAAGCTCCCGTCCGCGAGCGCTCACACGCACTTCCATACGTGCCCTCGCTGCGAGCGTACGACGCCGTGGCAGGTGAACGCGCTGCGCGGCGAGTACCGCTGCCTCCGCTGCGGCGAGAACCCGCTCGACGCCTGACCCGACGCTCGGCGTTTCCCCTTCTGCACACCCTGACCCCGCTGACCATGATTCACACGACCTGGCTTGCCAACGCGCGCCACGCGCCGGTTCGATCCATCGTACCCGTTCGATCCATCACGCCTCCCGCGCCTTCCCAGCCGGCACCTACGCCGCCGGAGCAGCCGCAAGACACCCGCCCCCACAACGAGCAGACGCCGACCAAGCGGCGGCCCGTGCTCCGGAGGGTGCCTCGCCTCCTGAAGAGAGCGGCCTAGCTCCCTCGTTTCCCACCGACGCGACCGCCGTCGGGACGTCTAGTCTCGGCGGCGGTCGTCGTTCGCGCACGCGTGTCCGCGCCATGGTTTAAACCAGCGCAAGGGTGCCGAGGCACGTGCGCAAATCCAACGTGCATTCACGGGCGTTCTCAGGCAGGCGGCGTAGCTTACTCTGCTCCACCTGCCACCTGCGTATGCGCCCCCGCCTGCTCGCCTGCCTACTCGTTACGCTCCTCGCTGTGTGCGCTGGGCTGCCCGTTGCTGCGCAGCCTGCGACCGCGCCCACGGTTCCGGCTGCCGAGGCCAGCTTCGAGCGGGGCCTCGTGCGCTACGAGGCGGGCGACTATGCCGCCGCCGCAACCTGGTTCTTGCAGGCAGCCACCGACTACGGCTACAGCACCCGCACGACCGCCGCCTACCTGATGGCGGGTAAGGCCTACTACGCCGCGGGCGATTTCCAGGCTGCGCTGAGCGTCTTCACCACGTTCACGAGCCAGTTCCCGCGCAGCCGCTACGTCCCCGAGGCGGAGCGCCTCCTGGCAGCGGCCGTGGAGGCCAACCGCGCTGAGCCTGTGGGGCCGTTCCAACTCGGCATTATGCTGCCGGTGGATGAGCGCAACCTCAACTTCAGCCAGGCGCTCTTCAACGGTATCCGGCTGGCCGTTGATGAGCACAACGCGGGCAACCCAGCGCAGCAGGTCCAGATGGTCTTCCGAGACTCGCAGGGGACGTCTGACGGCGCACGCCTCGCCGTAGGACTGCTCGCTGGGCAGGAGGTTGGAGCGATCATCGGGCCGCTCTACAGCGCCGAGGCCATTGAGGCGGCGTCCTCGGCGGACCGGCAGCGGGTCCCCCTCCTCGCCCCGATGGCCACCGATGACGCTGTGGCGGACGGGCGCCGGTTCGCGTTCCAACTCAACCCGACTCCGGCAACGCGGGCGCGCGCGATGGCACGGGTCGGCATCGATGGCTTCGGCACGCGCACGCTGGGCGTCATCGCCGAGCAGGAGGGAACCGGCGGACGCATGGCCCCGGTCTTCGACGACGCAGCCACGCGGCTCGGCGCAGAGGTGCCGGTCTACGACCTCCTGAGCGACCGCAGCGACTGGTTCACCCTCACCGAGCGCGTCCCGGCAGGCGACCTCGGAGCCCTCGACGCGCTCTACGTGCCGCTCGACAACCGCGACGCCGCGCAGACGATGCGCAACGTCGTCCGCAACCTCCAGCAGGCCAACGTGCGGCTTCGCCTGCTCGGCAACGGTGTCTGGCACACCACCACCGACCTCGACGACCTCAGCCCCTACGGCCTCGCCTACACCCTCGACTTCTTCCCCGACGCCGCGCGCCCCGGCGCCACTCGCTTCGCCGAGCGCTACCGCCAGCTTTCCGGCGGGGTCGACCCCGACCGTCTCGCCTACACTGGCTACGACACCGCCCGCTTCCTCCTCGCCCAACTCGCCGCCGCTTCGGCGGAGGAGGGCACGCGAGGGCTCGCCGATGCACTGCGGGCCTCGGAGCCCTACCAGGGCCTCGGCATCCGCATCGACTTGGCGGGCGGGCAGAGCAACCAGGCGCTCTACGTCGTGGAAGTGCGCGACGGCGAGCGCGTGCTGGTCGAGTAGCTCCCGCCGCATCGGCAATAAGCCTCCGGTTCCCTCCGTTGTCGCCCTCCGCGTTGTCCCGCGACGCTTTTTCCATCCAACTTCCCCGTTCATGACGCCGGTTTTGCGTCTCTCCGCCCGCCCCTCCGCTGCGCTCGCCGTGCTGAACGCCGCCGTGCTTCTCGCTGCGCTGCTCGTGTGGAGCGGCTGCAGCGCCTCGGGGCGCGTCTCGTCCGACTCGCCCGAGGAAGCCTACGAAAAGGGCCTCGCCGACTTCGAGCGGGGCCGCTGCACGCGCGCCATCGACCACTTTCGCAGCGTGTTCGACTTCGGCCGCACGCACGAGTGGGCCGACGACGCGCAGCTCTACCTCGCCCGGTCCTACTACTGCAACCGGGAGTACCTCCTCGCGGGCAACGAGTACACCCGCTTCATCGAGTTCTACCGCAACGACGAGCGCGTAGAGGAGGCTGAATACGGCCGCATCGAGAGCTACTATCAGCTGTCGCCGCCGTACCAGCTCGACCAGACCGAGACGAAGCGTGCAATCGCTTTCATCCGCGCCTACCTGCGCCGCTATCCCCAGAGCGAGAACACACAGACGGCCGTGACCCGTCTCGAAGAGCTGTCGGAGAAGCTGGCGCGCAAGCAGTACGAGGCGGGCGAGCTCTACATGCGCCGCGAACTCTACGAGGCAGCGGCGCTCGCCTACCTCGCCGTGCTGGACGAATACCCGAGCTCGCCCTACGCCGACGACGCGCTCCTCGGTGCGCTGCGGGCGCAGACGACGTACGCGCAGAACAGCATCACCGGGCGCCAAGCGGACCGTTTTCAGGAGGCCATCGACACGTACGACCGCTTCGTGCAGATCTTCCCGGAGTCGCCGCTCGTGCGCCGAGCAGAGGCCATCTACGTGGAGGCGCAGGACGGCCACGACGCCGCGATGGCGCGCGCTGGCGGCTGAGCGCAGACACATCCAAGACGGGCACATCCAAGACAGGCGCATCCACGATGAGCACGGTGTCTCGGCTGGGCCTCTTCGGCGGCACGTTCAACCCGCCGCACCTCGCGCACCTCGCCATCGCGGAGGCTATGGGCGATGCGCTCGGGCTGGAGCAGGTGCTCTGGATGCCTGCTGCTGCCTCGCCCTTCAAAGTAGGCGATCCGGCCGCGGTCTCGGCCGAGCACCGGCTCGCGATGGTGCGGCTGGCGACGGCGGACAACCCCCGCTTCGCGGTGTCGGACGTGGAGCTTCGACGCGCGGGTGTCTCGTACACCGTCGATACGGTCGAGGCGCTGCAGGCGGCCCGGCCCGACCGGGCGATCACGTTGCTCCTCGGCGGTGATAGCCTGGCGAGCTTCACGCGCTGGCACCGCTGGGAAGACCTGCTCGCGATGGTGCGGATCGCGGTCTACGCACGCCCAGGTAGTACCCTCGCCGACCTGCCCGAAGCGGTGCGTGCACGTGCGACCTTCGTAGAGGCTCCGGCGCTCGATTTGTCCAGCACCGTACTCCGGAAGCGGCTTTCGGAAGGGAAAACAATTCGGTACCTGGTTCCGGAAGCGCTTCGCTCTTATATCGCTCAACACGGCCTCTATCAAAAGCGCGCAACGGCTTAATACTTTGTTGATTGAGTATCCGGAAGTAAACCGTCTATCTTTCGAATTCGTGCCCGTAAGCACGCTTCCCCTGACTTGACTCCTTCCAGGCATCCCTGGAATTCCCACATCCGGAATCCCCATACTATGGCGACCCACACGCATCGCATCGGCGGCCTCGGCGGCCAGGAGCGTCCCACCCTCGCGGTCCCCGCAGGCGCGACCCTCGCTGGCGTCCATGTCTATGCCGGGCAGTACGTCCATGCCGTTGAGCTCGTCGTGCGCGACGGCGACGGCCAGCTCCACACGCTCCCGCGCCTCGGCGCGCCGGGCGGCACCAAGTACACCATCGAACTCGCTGAGGGCGAGACGGTCGTCGGCCTCTCGGGCCGCGCCGACTGGTACCTCGACGCGCTCACCATCCACACCGACCGCCGCGTCACGGACGCGTTCGGCGGCGAAGGCGGCCAGCCCTTCGGCCTCGACCTCGCCGGTCAGCAGATCGTCGGCCTCGGCGGTCGCGCCGACTGGTACCTCGACGCTCTGGAAGTGCTGACGGCCCCGGCAGCCAAGAAGGCGGCCACCAACGGCGCGGCCAAGCCCGCCGCCAAGAAGGCCCCGGCCAAGAAAGCGGCTCCGAAGGCCAAGCCTGCTGCCAAGAAGGCCCCGGCTGCCAAGCCTGCTGCGAAGAAGGCGCCGGCCAAGAAGGCGGCTCCGAAGGCGACCAACGGCACGGCGAAGAAAGCGACTCCGGCCAAGCCCGATGATCTGAAGAAGATCTACGGTCTCGGTAAGGTCTACGAGCGTGCCCTTCACGCGCAGGGCATCAAGACGTTCGCGCAGGTCGAGAAGGCCAGCCTGACCAAGCTCCGCCAGGCCATCGGCGACGGCAGCAAGGGCGGCGATGGCATCGCCAACGAGGAGACGTGGGCCAAGCAGGCCAGCTTCCTCGCCAAGGGCGACACGAAGGGCTTCAAAGCCTATGTGGAGACCATCACGCCCGCGAAGGCCGCCAAGTAAGGCCGCACTCTCGCACACCGGCTCAGCGGCCCCGTACCCTCGTGGTGCGGGGCCGCTGTCGTTTCGGACCCCGCCGTCCCGTTCGGTCGGATCACCGCACGTCGGCTCGGGTAGGTGCGCTAGCACTTCCTCCTCCTCTGACAGCTCCTCTCCCTATCGTCATGGCACTGACCTATTCCGAGATGATCGACCTGGGCATGACCGCCCCGCCGTTCGACCTGCCCATCGCCAACCCCGACGTGGACGGCCGCGACGGCTCCACACGCCACATCGACGACTTCGAGGCAGCGCAGGCGCTCGTGGTCGCGTTCATCTGCAACCACTGCCCGTACGTCCACGCCGTCGAGGAGCGCCTGATCGCGCTCGCGAAGGACTACGCGGACCGAGGCGTGCAACTCGTCGCCATCAGCAGCAACGACGTCGTCGCGTATCCGGCGGACTCGTTCGACAACATGACGGCACGCGCCCGCGACAAGGGCTATCCGTTCCCCTACCTCTACGACGAGAGCCAGGAGGTCGCGCGGGCCTACGGAGCCGTGTGCACGCCGGACTTCTTCGCGTTCGACGCCGACCGTGCGCTCGTCTACCGCGGGCGCCTCGACGACGGCCGCCCCAGCCAGCCCAACGCGACGCAGCACGACCTGCGCCAGGCGCTCGACGAGCTGCTCGACACGGGCGCGGTCACGATGGAGCAGGTCCCCTCGATGGGGTGCAGCATCAAGTGGCGGTAGGTCGCATGACGCGCTGCCCCGAGCCCGAACGTCCAAAGCCCACACGGCCAAAGCCCTCACGTCCGAAGCCAGAGACGCTGCTGCTCGCGCTCGGCCTGCCCATCGCGGTGCTGGCGGGGCTGACGTGGACGTGGCGCGACTATGCCGACCACGGCGTCTGGACAGGCTATGGCCTCCGCGTGGGCCTCTTCGGCGTGACGGCGGTGCTGCTCTACTACGGCGTCGTACGGCTCGCGCGCGGCTTCACGGACCGCGCCGCGAACCGCTGACGTGGCCTCTGACAGGGATGCCCTGGGCCTACGCGGCGTGTTACGAAATCACGACGGTCGTTGCGTTCCGTACCCGATACCGCTACCTTGACAAGCAATCCTGGAAGCGCTTCCGATGGCGAGCGACTTGGCGCAACTCTTGCGGTCCTGCCCCGTTCCGGGTTGCCCACCTCGACCCCTTTTATGCCCGTCTGTTACCAGCAACCCTGCTGACGCTTATGAATCCCGAGGCTTCCCTTCCGACTCCCGCCTCCCTCTCGACTTCTTCTGACGCTAGCCTGACTCCCACGGACCTGAACAGCGGCGACGGTGCCGCGACCGAGACCACGCCCTCCGTGGCCCCCATGCCGCTCAACGACAAGGCGAAGTACGCCGAGAAGTACGAGCGCCCCCTCTCCGCCTACGAGAAAGCCAACGCCGACGAGATCGATCCGCGCTGCGTGCCGCAGGCGCTCACCGAGCCGCCCCCGCTCGGCGACGAGATCGAGCCGCCGGTCTACCCCGAGCGTGACCAGGAGTCGTGGCGCTTTCTCTTCGAGCGGCAGATGCAGCTGCTGCCCGGCCGCGCGGGCGAAGCCTTCCTCGAAGGCGTCGAGACGCTGGGCCTCAACGCGGACGGGATTCCGCACCTGCGCGACCTCTCGGCCAAGCTCGAAGCCGCGACCGGCTGGCAGGTGGCGCGCATCCCTGGCCTTCTCCACGAGCGCCAGTTCTTCGAGCTGCTCGCCAACCGGCAGTTCCCCTCGACGGACTACATCCGCGAGCCGCACGAGCTCGACTACACGCCTGCGCCGGACCTCTTCCACGACATCTTCGGCCACATGCCGATGCTGACGCAGCCGTCGTTTGCGGACTTCTACCAGCTCTTCGGGCAGGCCGCGCTCAACGCCGAGGGCCAGGACCGCGTCAGCCTGGAGCGCTTCCACTGGTTCACGGTCGAGTTCGGGCTGATCGACCAGCCGCAGGGGCTCCGGCTCTTCGGCGCGGGCATCATGTCGTCGGCGAGCGAGGTCACGCA
>JBCCRG010000037.1:0-13963 GCA_039208155.1 Bacteroidota bacterium
GACGGCCGGCTCACCATCGACGAGATCTGGGGGAGCCGCCTCGGCGCGTACCGCCTCGTCACGCTCTCCGCCTGCGAGTCGGCCCTCGGCGACACGGACGTCTCGAACTGGCCGATCAACCCCGCGCTCTCGTTCCTCGACATCGGGGCCCAGGCGGTCGTGGCCTCGCTCTGGAAAGTGGACGATGCCGCGACGAGTACGCTCATGCAGGCGTTCTACACCCGCCTCGCCGACGGCGACACCGCCGCCGCCCTACGCGACGCGCAAACCGCGCTCCTCGCCAACGAGGCCACGCGGCACCCCTACTACTGGGCCCCGTTCGTGCTGCTCGGCGACGACCAGTAGGGACCCTGAAGCCCGTGCGCCACCCTTGGCTAGGGCCTGTCTGAGATTCGGTCTCTGGGCTGCACCTTGTCCCGAAAACCGCTGGCTGCGTTCCGCTGCATCGCCGTAGCCCTGCTACGGCTGCTTTGCGCGCCTCGCCAGCGCCTTCCGGTCCTTCGGCTCGCCTGCATATATCGAATCTCAGACAAGGCCTGGGCAACCAGGTGTTTAGTTTCGGTTAAGGTAGTTTTCCCCCTTGCCGAGCCTCAGGTATTCCCCTACTCTCCAGCCCAAGCTGGGTTAGTTGCCCTCTCAGACGCCGTGATTCGCCGCGTCCACAGGCTTCAGCTATCCCGGCACGCGGCTTGATCGTGCTGTGTTTGCGGGCCCTCGCCTCTCAGCGTGAGGGATTCACAGAACGACAGGCTCCCTCCAGTGACGTCCGCGGCCGAGCAGCAGCACGGCGGCGAACGTCGGGTTTCCTGTATGACGGTACTTGCATGACGGCTTTACGCAACGCCGCGATGGCCCCCGCCATCGCCCTAGTCTCCGCGTTCCTCCTGCTCGACTACCTGCTCTACCTCGTCTCGGGGTACGACGGGTTCTCGCTGACGGTCGCTTCGGGCCTCGCGCTGATCATCCTGCTCGCGACCGGGCGCGACGCCATTTCGCCCGTGCTCGTGCGCCGACTTGCGGCCACCGCGGCCTTCGTGATGGCGTTGATGCCGGGACTGATCGTGGTATGCCGCGGCCTCGCCTGGACGACGAGCCTGTACGACTACGCGCTCGCGGGCGGCCTCGCGGTGGCGTGCATGCTCGGGTTCAGCGGGGTCTTCCTGCTGAAGTTTCAACTCGACCGTCTGCTCCAGGGTGCCGAGTAGGCGCTGTCAGCTAGGCACCGCCGACGGGTGCCCCCAGCGTGATGTGGTAGACCGGCTGGCGCTCTTCGAGGAGGACGAGCCACGTACCCTCCGCCTGCATCTCCGCTAGGACACGGCCGAGCAGGCCCGCGAGGTGCCGCCAGTAGACGCCCGCCAACAGCGCCGTCTCGCGCTCACGCGCCTCGTGGACGAACGCCTCCAGCAGTCCCGCTTCCGGTGCGGGCGGCGTCGGATGGTAGAAGTAGCGCGTGTAGACCAGGTCGATGCACGTCCCGTACTCGTGGCTCGACGTGCCGGGTGCCGCGTTGCGGTTAACCTTGCGGAGGTCGGCCTGGCTCGCGCCCGTGCGCAGCGCGGACGAAATCGTGAAGCGGAACGGCGGCAGGCCACGCTCGCGCAGCCGCGTCTGGAAGCGGCGCCCGGTTTCTTCGAGTGCCGCCACCGTCGCCGGAGTCACGAACGGCGCAGAGTGCTCCAGCACGACGACCGTGTAGAACTCGGTGTCCACGAGCGGCACGAGCCGCTCCGCCGCGATGAGCCGCTGCAGCGCCGCGTCCGACGAGATCGGAGCTACGCCGAGGCGACGCCCGGCGGCGAGGTGCGCGCTGTACGACGGGCGGTAGGGGCGGTCACGCAGCCGCCGCTGCTCCTCGTTGTCGAGCGGGCGGACGCGCTCCAGCTGCGCCCGGGTCGCCTGAATCGTAGCATCCAGCGAGTCGAGCGCGGCGCGGAGATCCGACTCTGTGAATGATACCGCCCCCTGCTCGACGGGGTCGGCAGGGCTGCATCCCACAGCGAGAGCAATGGCGAGCACGGGGATATACAGACAGCGCATGCTCACTCCGGTTCGATGAGGCCGCAAGCAACAGCGGCGCCTGCCCCGCCGAGGGGTTGGGTGTGGAAGTCGTCCAGCCCTTCCCGCACGACGAGAGCCAGGCCGAGTGTTCGGTCGAACGGGAGGTCAGCGACGATGCGGTCGTAGCGCCCGACGGGGTCGCGGTGGCGGATGCGGAGGTTGCCGAGATCGCCTGGTCGTCGCAGGTCCGGCGGCGCGTGCGGCCCCCCGTGCGGTCGGTCCTGCGTGTCGAACGTGCGTGCTTGCGCGAGGTCGTCACAGGTGGTCGCGTCGAGCAGGTGGAAGGCGTACACTCCCGGCGCGAGGCCGTCGACGCGGGCGAGGAGGCGGGTTCCAGCCGTGGTGCGCTGCACGGCGACCTCGCCCGTGACGCCGCTGCCCGAGAGCGGCGCCAGCACAGCGCGGGCCGTCGTAGGCTGAGCCTGCAGCGCCATGCTGGAGATGAGGATGAACAGGATGAGCAGCGGCATGCGTTCCCTACCCTGCGCTCCAGGGGCGGTTTCCCACCGGGGGACCAGACCCGCGTAGTTTTCGCGCCGCCCACCCCGATGCCGATGCCCACCCCCGTCCACCTCCGCGCCGATACCCTCGCTATGCGCTACGGGCGGCGCGTGCTGTTTCGCGGCCTCTCGTTCGAGGCGCGCGGCGGCGACACGCTTGCCATCACCGGCACAAACGGGTCAGGCAAGTCGACGCTGCTGCGCCTGCTCGTCGGCGTCGCGACGCCGGTGCGGGGGACCATCACGCTGAGCGTGGACGGGGTCGAGACACCGGCCGCGCAGCGACCACGCGTGGTCGGCCTCGCGGGGCCCTACCTCGGACTCTACGACGGCTTCAGCGCTCACGAGACGCTCGCGTTCATCGCGCAGGCCCGCGGCCTTTCCATGAACGGCATCGCACCGCTGCTCGACCGCGTCGGCCTCGGCGACCGAGCCAAGGACCGCGTGGGGACGTTCTCCTCCGGCATGCAGCAGCGCCTCCGCCTCGCCACAGCGCTCCTCGCCACCCCACCCGTCCTCCTCCTCGACGAGCCCGGTGCCACCCTCGACGCTGCCGGGCGCGCCCTCGTCCGCGACCTTATCACGGAGCAACAGGCTGCGGGTACGCTGGTCGTCGTTGCCACCAATGACCCAGCCGAGGCTGCTCTGTGCGAGCGTACGCTCGCCATCGGCGACTTCGTGTGACGCGAAGGAGACGACGAGACGAGGAGGCGGCGAAAGGGCTTGACACCCCAAGTCGAACGCCGCACCTTTTCGACCTTCGACCTTCGACCTTCGACCTTCGACCTTCGACCTTGCAAAACAGACAAGGCGGAGCGCGCCCAGGTAGAAACAGCGCACTCCGCCCTGAAATCCCAGCATACGCCAGGAGCCGAGGCCAGCAGGCGTCCTGCCGACCAACTGGAGGCCGACCCGCTGGCCAGCCGAGGAGCTAGTCGATGAAGCGACGGATTACGTTCACGAGCCGCACGCGCTCGCGCTCAGACTCGTCCTCCTCGTAGATCACGTACTGCCCGTTCTCGCCGTAGCGCACGATGATCGCGTCGGACGTCTTGGCGAGCTGGTGCATCGCGATCTGGTCGCGGAAGGGCTTGAACGCGGCCTCGTTGTAGCGCAGGTTCGTGCCACTCGTGTTCAGGAGCCGCTTCAGCGTCGGGTTCTCGCCATCGAGGTAGAGCACGGGGATGTCCACGTCGGCGTACTCACCGTCGGGCCGGTAGATGAAAAAGACCTCCTTGATGTCCGAGGAGAATCCGCGCGAGTTGCCCTCCATCTTGTAGGTGATGAAGACGCGGTTGGCGCTGTTGAGGAAGAGGCCCTCGTAGCTGAGGTTGTCCTCGATCTGGCTGAGCGTGTAGGTCGTCTCGTCCTCACGGTCGCGGCGGACCTGGATGTCGTCGTTCTCGATGTAGGTGACGAGCGAGTCGAGGAAGACGCCGGTGACGTTCTGCTCGTTCTCGCGCTCGACAGGCACGATGATCTCGACGGTCTGGCGCCAGTTGCCCTGCGCGAGGGCGGCCTGCGCGAGCAGGAGCGGTACGGCGAGCAGGAGGCTATAGCGCAGAAGGCTCGAGCGGAGCATGCGGAAGGTGGGGTTCATGACAGGCTGGGTCGGTGAGGCCAACGCAGCCCCGCGTAGGCGGCCGGAGTGCCGGAGCAGACCGCCTCGGGGGCGCGGGTGGACTTACGAAATCGTGAAGCTGAACGTGCGGCTGCCCTCGTTGAGCGAGACGCCCACGGAGTTGCCCGCGTAGTTCCGGCGAAACACGTTGTTGAGTTGGACGATGATGCGGTCACCTGGACGGGCCGAGGCGAGCTCGCGGATGGCCGGGAGCCGCCCACCGCTGAGGTTGTAGGTGCCGAGGCGCTGGCTAGCCGTGAGGCCGCGGCGGATGAACACCGTGGCGCTCCCAATGCCGTAGCGCGCGTCCTGCGGGTAACGCTGCGCGAACTCCTGGTCGGCCTGGACCGAGAAATTGAGCGCGAAGCGGCCGCGTGGCAGGTTGTCGCCGTTGTTGATCGAGCGGTTCGCGTTGGTGACGCGGATCTCCGGACGCGGCGGGTCGATGACGGCGAACGACTTCGCGCCGAGATAGACGGGCCCGTCCGGCCCTGGCGTCTCCACGCGGACGCCCGCCGTCTCGCCGCTCGGGGCGAGCGTAAGCGTCGTGCCCTCGTTGCCGTTGAGCAGCAGCGGGCGGCCTTCGAGGCCCGGCACGTCGATGCGGATCTCGTTGCGGCAGAGGCGATAGAGGGCCACCTCGCCCGCGTTGACGGCCACGATCTCCGGACGGCGCACGGTGAAGGTGCCCGAGACGGGGACCTCGCGCGTGCCGCCGCCGAGTTGCGGGACGGTCATCGTCGCGGCGTACTCGATTTCCTTCACGTCCTCATTCTCCGCGAGCAGCGCGCCCGTCTCCATGACAAACATCGAGTCGCCGGAGGCCATGAAGGTGTCGGTGCCGTTGAGCGAGAGCCCTTCGCCGGAGCCGACGGCGAGCATCGCGCGCGCCTGGAAGGGCTGCCCGAGCACGACCGTCTCCTCGGCGTCGAGGTAGGGCTCGACGTTGCCCACAGCGATGGTGCTGTCGTCCAGATCGAACGTGCTCATCGCGTAGAGCAAGATGGGGAAGTACAACGCCAGCATGACGTTGTACCGCATATCCTTGACTGACATGAGATACCTCGTCTGGGGTTAGCGGCTGGCGTACTGCTCGGCGCGGGCCTTGCCGTTGGTGGACGCGCCCGGGTTGTTGAACAGCTGGAAGCGGCGCGCGACCTGCTCCAGCTCCGAGCGGATAGCCTCGGCCTGCGTGCCTGCCGCGCCCATCTCCTGGCTGAGGGACGACATACCCTTGCCGAGACGCTCGGCATCCTGCGGGAGCGAGCCCGTGGCCGTCTGCGAGAGCGTCTGGCGCATCTGCGCGACCGACGTGCGGGCCTGCTGCATCTCCTGGCTCATGCCACGCATCTCCGAGCCGAACTTCTGGACATCGCCCTGGAGCGCGCCCATGACCTGGCCGAGGCCTGCCGTGAGTTGGCTTAGCTCGGACGAAATGCCCGACTGCACCGCCCCGACGAGCGCCTGATGCATCTCGGCATTCATGCGCTTGTAGTCCGTGCCCATCTCGTTGAAGATGCGCTTGTAGTCGTCTCCCATCGCGCCGAAGATGCGCTGCACCTCGGCGGTCGCGATCTCGCGGACCTGGTCGTGGAAGAGGGCCGCCTTCTCAGGCGAATCGAGCAGGACGGGCTGCCCGGCGGGGCCGAGTGCCTTGGTCGATGCGCCCTTGGCGGTGAGCCCCTGGAAGAAGGCCAAGAGACCCATCGCGACAAACGCGGCGGCTTCACCCATGAAGCCCACCATGATGACCGTGTTGTAGTCGAAGCCAAGGAGCGACTCCCACTTGAGGATCTTCGCCGTCACGCCGAGGATGGCAAGCGCGCCGAAGATCCCGACGAGGAGGCCAATGAAGCCGTTGAGGCGAGCCGCCCCCTTGGATTGTGTTTCAGCCATGATGTTCTACCTGTGTTGTGTGGTTGGAGGGGAGGGCGTGCCCGGCTACTGCCCGCCCCCGTTCTGGTCACCGTTGTCGGAGGGCTGCCCCTGGTTGTCCTGGGGGACGGGCGGCTGAAAGCCACCCGACGGGTCGCCACCCTGCTGGGCCTGCCCCGGTGCGGGCCCGAACTCGCTGCCGAGATCCTTCGCGCAGCGGAAGCCGGTGTAGATGTTGGCGTCGTTCATGTCGATGGCCTCACGGACCCCGACGCCGATGTAGAAGGCGTCCGAGGCCCAGGATCCGCCGCGCACCATGCGGCTCGACTCGCCGTCGTCCGTCCAGCGCGGGTTGAAGTCAGCCAGCGCGCTGTAGGACGGGTTGTATGCGTCGAGGGTCCACTCGGCGATGTTGCCGCTCATGTTGAAGATGCCCCACGGCGAGGACGGGAAGGCCCCAACGGGCGCGGTGAAGGCGTAGCCATCGGCGGCGTAGCCTGCACGGCCCGGGTTGTAGTTGGCGTAGTAGCCGCCGTTGGGAGCCTGCGGCGACTGGCCTGGCCAGGGGTAGATGCCGCCCGAGACGCCCGAGCGCGCGACGTACTCCCACTCAGCCTCGGTCGGGAGGCGCTTGCCTTGCCCCTGGCAGTACGCGTTGGCCTGGTCCCAGGTCACGGCGACCACGGGGTAGTCGTTGTAGGCTTGGCCGAGGAAGTACGACTGGAAATTAGCGCGACCGCCTGCATCCTGCCACGCCAGCGAGTCCGGCGTCATGGCCTCGCGGGCGGACGGGGCGAGGCCCTGGAGCCACTGGCGGTACTGGATGTTCGTCACCTCAAACTTGTCGATGAAGAACGAGGAGACCGTGACGCGCTTGAAGCCCTGCGTCTGGAGACCGAGCGGGTCCTCCTCGAAGAGGCCCATCGTGTAGGTGCCGTCGGGAACGAGGACCATGTCGCTGGCCTGCCCCACCGGTGAGGTGATCGGGGCCGGGCCCTGCGGGAAGCCACCCTGCGGGAGGCCACCGACGGTCCCGGTAGCGGGGCCACCGCCGATGCGCGCGGCACCCGGCACATCGTAGGAGCCTTGGAACTCACCCTGGCGCGCGATCGGGTCGGCGACCGTGCGGCCGACAGTGCCCTGTACCGGCACGCCCTCAGCTTGGCCGACGGGGAGCACGGGAGCCACACCGGTCTGCCCTTGCACAGCTAGACCAGGCTGCGCTGGGGCTGTGCCGCCGCCTGCCTGAGGCGTACCGTAATCGGGCGCGGCCACTTGACCACCGCCGGTGGTCGCGTCGCGCGACACCAGGGCGGGCTGCTGACCCGGGTCCGACCGGCGGATGCCCGAATCGGTCGGCACATCACGGCCGCGCTCCTCAGCGATCACCTCTGGAGCGTAGCGCGACGAGCGGGCGAACGTGTAGTTCACGCCCAATGCTGGAAAGATGCCGAACTCCAACTGTTGCAGCTCGCCACCCGGGGCCTGCAGGTCACGGAAGAGCGTCCAGCGTCCTGCCACCTCGGCGTTGACAGCGATGCGGTCGTTGAGCGCGTACTCCACACCAACGCCCACTGGGATCACTGATCGGCGGTCATCCCCGCCGATGAAGAGGCCATAGCCGCTGAAGACGTAGGGCTCGATGCCGCGCGCGCCAGCGAACGGGCGCACGTTGAGCGTCACCTCGGCGCTGGCGCGGTCCGTGTAGCCGAGCATACCCTGGACCTGGAAGAACTCGGCCAGCCAGAGCCGGGACCCGACCTGGAAGCCCGCCTGCGCGACGGGGTCAGCGTCAGGCGCAGACGTTATCGCCGGGCCCGCTTTGAGCAGGAGTGATTGTGCAGCTGCCGCAGGCGCTGCAAGCGCGAGCAGGGTGAATAGTGCGAGAGAGTAGATCTTCATGGATCGCGTACGGATCAGGTGAGGGTGGCGGCGCAGGCGACCAGAGCCGCCGTACAGGCGGGCCCATGGGCCCGACCACGGTTCCACTTAGAGTTCGAAGCGGTAGCCGACGTGGATAGAGGAGATAACGTCATTACCCGTCGCGTCTCGCCCCGTGCTGTCGACAAAATCGGAGCCGGTGAAGCGGATGCCAAAGCGCCAAGCGTCTTGCAGCACGACCGAGACGGGGAACGTAAGTAGGAAGCGCGGGCTGGTTTGATCGAATTCGTAGCCGAACGACTCTAGGATGTCCGGTGTGGTGAAGTTGTAGGTGGTCGCGACCATCGTCGGGGCGATGCCCGCGTGCACACGTATGAAACTGGGTCGCCCGAACAGAGGGATGCGTACCCCGCCTGTGAGATCGAGGGCAAAAACGTTGACGCCCATGCTGTTCTCAGCCGACGGGTTCGCGTCGTCGCGCGGCGCGTCGATGTTGAAGCGGTGATAGACAAGGCCCGCCTCGGTAACGAAGCGCTGGCCGAGGCTGCGATCCACGAGGACCGCTAGGCTAAACTCCGCGAGAGCGAAGTATTCGACCGGGTTGCCCGACACGTTGCGGTCGAGGTCACCCTGGTAGACGCCGAGGCCAAGGCTGATCGTCATCCCGTTGTCGGGACGAGCCTGTCCCCAAGCTAGGGGGGCTGCGAATGCAAGAAGGGTGATGAGGAGTGTGCGGACGAAGCCAAAATGCTCCTGGCGTCGGACGCGCACGTGGTCATCAAGTAGGGACCAAAGCATGTGCGAGGGTTGAAAACCGGCGAGTGAGAAGGCACAGAACCGATAAGGGGGCGGTCTGGGCGGCTGTCCTCCTGAGTAGCACACTAACTACCCGCGAAGACGATGGGATGGCCGGTGGAGTCGAAGCTGAGGTCAGGGGGTGCGGGGCGTTCCCTCAGCGGCGGCCATCCACGGGGTCGAAGTCAGGAGCGAGGCAGTGGCTGGTGAGGCTGTTGGCGAGGCTGCGTCCAGACACGTCCAGAGCGGCATCAGACACGCCCGCAGGGATCGTACCAGTTTCAGCGAAGGCACATGGGTAATGCGTTGGTCACGCGGCGCAGCGGTGGCAGCGGGGCACCGAGCGCAGAGCCGCGATGAGCCCAGCTGTGGTCACACGGACCGCTGAGGCTAGCGACTCGGGGATGATAGGCACATTTTTACCGCTGCTCGGAGAGGGTCTGCTTTTTCACTACACTTGCAGAAAGACCTAGGCCCCTCAGACTCACCGTCCACCCCTGCCGGTTCCCCCGCGCGGGTGGATCCAGGGCCTTGGCCTCTGTGAACCGCTTGCGTTTTCGGCCAAATCTGCACGGTGGGCGACTAGAGGCCCTGCTCGCTGCGACCACCTGTGGCCATTGCATACGGGCCGCTGCGTTTCTGTACGGTGCCGCAGACAGCTAGCGCACGCGCCCGCGTCGCCACCGGCCCACATAGGTTGCCCACACGCCCTCGTACGCCGCCTGCCGGTCGAGCAGGTACGGCCGCCAGCCGGGTGGCTGACCAAAATCGGTCGCTTGGCGGAAACGAAACGCTGCGGCGTCCTGCCGAAGCCCATTGCCGTAGAGCCACGTCTCGCCGTCGAGTTCCGGCTGCACGTAGCCAGGCGGCCCGAGCAGCACGTAGAGCAGCCCTCGGTCGGTCTGCCACCCCGGCTTCACCGTCGAGAAGCGCTGGTTGGCCTCCTCGATGCGCTCGTAGTAGAGCCGGAGCAGGTTGGCCGCCACCCGGCGGTCGCCGATGAGCGTCCCCCAGAAGCCGTCGAAGCGGGCGCGGCGCTCGTCGAGGGTCGGGCCTGCGCGGATGAAGTCCAGCTCGCGCTCGTAGGCGATGTAGGCGAGCGTCTCCACCAAGTCGTCGAGCGTGTCGAGGCGTGGGAAGCCAGGCGCAAACACGGAGAGGTAGCGCTCCGTCTCGATGAGCGCGGCATCGCTGGTCGGCGTTGCCCCCGTCGCTGACGCGTCCGTGGTCGCCGGGGTGCCCGCAGCTAGAACGACGTGAAGGCGGTAGAGCCCGGGCCCGAGCGGCGGCAGCTCAAACGCGAGGTCGGCCCTACCCTCGACGGGCTGCGGGGCACTCGTGAAGACCGTGTCAGCGGCCCCCATCCGGACCCCCTGGTAGGCCAGCGACCCGCGCGAGGGGCCGAGCCAGTGCGGCGGGCGGGCGACCGTCGTGTCGCTGGGGAGACGCTCCACGCGGAGCACGGCTTCCATTGGGGCGCCCGTTGCTGAGGCGCCGTCCAGCATGACGCTCCGTGCCGCGATGCGCACGCGCAGGGCCTCGTCCGTGGCGGCCAGGGTCCGACCCAGGTGCGGGACCCAGCGCTCAGCGCGCTGCACCTCCACGCGGAGTCGCCCGAGGAGCGGTCCGTCTCCCTCCGACGGCACGACGAGACGCAGCCGACGGGTGCCCTCGCGCTGCGTCCCGAGGTCGTCGAGCCGCGCCTCGACGAGATAGGTGCCGGGCGGGAGCGCCCAGCGCGACTCGTGCAGGACCGGCGGCAAGGCCCGCGCTGTGGCCGCGTCGGGAGCCCGGAGCGTGTCCGTCCACACCTCCTCGCGCACCAGCACGCCTGTGTCACTGGCCCGCACGGCAACCGCGAGTTGATAGCGCACCTCCTGCGTCCCGGCGTCCGTCTCCTCGAAGACCAGACTGTGAGGCGCTATGGCAACGAGAGCTTCGAGCCCAGCCACGCTGTCGGCCAGCAGGGCACGCGCGTCCAGGTCGAAGACGAGGGCGTCGGGGTCGAAGCCGAGCGTACGGCCTGCGTCGGGATCGTCCAGCAGGTCGGGCGCTGCGCACGCGCTCAGCACCAGCGCCAGCAACGCGACGCCCACCACAGCCTGGTACGGCCCCGGCCTGTACCGCAGCATCAGGCCGCCTCCACCGCCGCCTCGGCAGCACGCACGAGCGCCGCGAACGAGGCCGCGTCGAGGCTCGCCCCGCCGATCAGGCCGCCGTCGATGTCGGGCTGCGCGAAGAGGTCGGCGGCGTTGCCAGGCTTGACGCTACCGCCGTAGAGCAACTCGACGTCGGCCCCGGCGTCGCCGAAGCGCTCGCGCATCCAGGCGCGGATCGCGGCGTGCATGGCCTGCGCATCCTCCGGCGAGGCCGTCTTCCCGGTCCCGATGGCCCACACCGGCTCGTACGCGACGACGACGGCGTCCACCCCGGGCAGGTCGCCCACGGCCTCGAATGCGCCCGCGAGTTGGCGCAGCACGACGGCCTCGGCATCGCCCGCCTCGCGCTCATCGAGCGTCTCGCCAACACACACGATAGGCACGAGCTCGTGCGCCAGCGCTTGGGTCACCTTGCGGCCCACGGCCTCGTCGGTTTCGCCGAAGTACTGCCGCCGCTCCGAGTGCCCCAGGATGACGAAGACGCAGCCGACCGAGGCGAGCATCGGCGCGGCCACCTCGCCGGTGTAGGCACCCTGATCGGCCTCGTGCATGGTCTGCGCGCCTAGCATCACGTCGGACTCGCCGAGGGCGTCCAGCACGGCCAGCAGCAGCGGCGCGGGCGGGCAGACCGCCACATCGACGCCTTCGCCCGGTTCACCGACGGCCTCCGCGACGGCTTGCGCCAGCGTGAGCGCGCCTTCGAGGTCGGTGTGCATTTTCCAGTTTCCGGCTACGAGCATAACGGTTGACGGTTGACGGTTGACGGTTGACGGTTGACGGTTGACGGTTGACGGTTGACGGTGTCCCGCTTCGCCGTTGGAGCAGGCGGACGCACAATGCCACGCGCCTCCTTCACTTCAAACTTCGTACTCCCAACTTCGCACTTCCAAGTCAGCCGCCGTTCCGGACAGCATCGGCGGGCTCGATGCGCGCGGCACGGGCGGCGGGGTAGACCGAGGCCGCGACACAGAGCGCGAGCGCCACCACGACGATGCCCACGACGTCGAGCACCTGGATGTCGACAGGATACGCGTCGATGATGAACGACTCCGCGCCGGCGAGCTTGACCAGGCCATACTGCTGCTGCGCCCACGCGAGCCCGAGCCCGAGCACCAGGCCCAGCCCCGCGCCGAGCCCTCCCACGAGCATCCCCTCGATCAGGAAGATGCGCCGGATGTCGCGCCGCGACGCGCCCATCGCCTGCAACGCCCCGAGGTCGCGCCGCTTCTCGACGACGATCATCGTGAGGCTCCCGACAATGTTGAACGCGGCCACGACGATAATCAGCGCCAGGATCAGCGACGCCCCCCACTTCTCCAGACGCATGATGGCGTAGAGCGACTGCTGGAGATCATACCACGTCTGGACGGTGTAGCGCTTGGCGTCGAGTTGCTCCACGAGCGCCTGCTTGACCGCCTCGGCGCGGTCGAGGTCGTCGAGGTGGAGGTCGAGGCCCGAGACGCGGTCGCCCATGCGGAAGAGGCGCTGCGCCTGGTCGAGCGCGACGTAAACGTTCGACTGGTCGAAGACCTCGTCCATTTCGTAGACGCCGCGCACGGTGAAGCGCGCCGCGGCGGGCAGTCCGAACGGGTACTGCACGAGCATGCGTTCGAGCGCGGGCGCGGAGAGCAGGTCGATGCGTGAGCCGCGCGTGGGTGTCGTGCCCGGGTAGAGCCCGAGGCGGCTCGCCAGGGACCCGCCAACGACGACACCCGGCTGCCCCTCCGCCACGCCGAGATCGAACCCGCCGAAGGTGACGGCGGCGACGGGCCCACTGTCACGCGGCCCCTGCGCCGGGTCGATGCCGCGCACGATCACGACCTTGTTGAAGTCGCCGCCCCCGTCGGTGGTGAGCAGCGCCTTGCCCTGCACGTACGGCGTTGCGCTGACGACCGGATCGAGCGTGAGCGCGAGCGCGCGGAGGGAGTCCGCCTCAGTCAGCCCCTCGTGCTGCGCCGTCGCGACGATCCGGACGTGCGGATCGAACGACACGAGGAGGTCACGTACGACGCCGAAAAAGCCGTTCATCACGCTCAGCACCACGATCAACGCCGTCACCCCGAGCGCGACGCCCGCGACGGAGAGCCCGCTCAGCACCGAGACGAGCGAGATACGGCGCGGGCTGGCCAGCAGCCGCCGGGCGATGAGAAAACGGAAGTCCAACGATTGTAAGGGTCGAGGGTCGAGGGTCGAGGGTCGAGGGTCGAGGGTCGAGGGTCGAAAAGGTAGCGCGGCTGGGTCGGCACCCCGACGGAAGGCGTGCTAATTCGCTGTGGCGCTTAAGCCGCACGTCCATCGGCCGATCAGGGGAATAGACCTAACGTTCACCTTTTGCCTCTCTGCTTCGAGTCTGCTTCGAGAAACGGTTTACCCGCACTTTTTTCGCGCTCGCGCTGTTGCTCGCCACGTCGATTCTTGCCTCGCAGGGAGCCGTGAAGATCCGCCTGCACGGTCAAGCCGTGTGCGGCGACAACGGTGGCGTCGATGCTGTGACGGCAGGCACCTCGCCTCGCGGCGAGCCCGCAACTCGGATCCAGTGCACCTCACGCTCCGGGGTCTGGAACGACGCGACCGCGCACTGTACCGCCTCGTCTTGTAACGCTGCGCCCACCGCTTCACCGCGACACAACCATACCCTTCTACAACCCTGGCGTACCGACGAGTTGCCCGCCATCGATGCGGAGGTGGGCACCGGTCATGAACCGTGAGGCATCGGACGCGAGGTAGACGGCGAGCGGGACGAGTTCCTCGGGCATCGCCATGCGGCGCTGCGGGATGAGTTGGAGGAGCTGTTGGTGCATCGCCTCGTTCTCCCAGAGCACGCGCGAGAAGTCCGTCTTGATGAAGCCTGGCACGAGCGCATTGACACGGATGCCACTCGACGCCAGTTCGGCCGCGAGGACGTCAGTGAGCATGAGGACGGCGGCCTTCGAGACGCAGTAGACGCCCATACCCGGCTGCGGTCGCTCCCCCGCCACCGACGCCACGTTGAGGATGCTCCCTCCGCCCCGCGCCTTCATGGAGGGCGCGCACGCTTGGATGAGCCGAACGTAGCCCTTCACGTTCACGTC
>JBCCRG010000038.1:0-13954 GCA_039208155.1 Bacteroidota bacterium
GAGACGTGGGAGCGCAAGGAGGAGCGCCGTTTGGAACGCCGCCAGCGCCGATTGCTGCGGTAGCTGGTCGAAGGTCGAAGGTCGAAGGTCGAAGGTCGAAGGTCGAAGGTCGAAGGTCGAAGGTCGAAGGTCGAAGGTCGAAGGTCGAAGGTCGAAGGTGCCCCGCTTCACTGTCGGGGTGTTCATGAGCATAGCGTCACGCGCCACCTCTCACTTCGTACTTCCTACTTCGCCCCTCGTACTTCGCATCGGCATCGTCTTTGCGCGACGCGCGGGCTCACAGCTGTTGCCCGTCTGCCTGCGAAGCGCCCATGCTCCCCACACCACTCACCGACGCCCGGTCGGCCCCTCACACGGCCCTCGTGGAGATCGCCGACGGTGACCTCGCGTTCATCGAAGCGGGTGCCCAGGCGGCGGCGGCGCTCGACGTGCCCGCCGACCGTATCGCGGGGCGCTCGGCGCAGGCGCTTGGCTTCCCGTCGTCGGCGCGCGTGCAGTGGGTGCAGACGCTCCTCGATGCCCAGGAACAGGGCAGCCTCGGCCAGGTGGCCCTCGCGTATGACACCGCGCAGGAGACGCGGCGGCTCCTCGTCACCGCCACGCCGACCGACACGCCCGACCAGTTCGCCTGCGTGATCGAGGACGCGACGCAGCCCTGGCGCGCCTTCGAGGCGCTCGTCCACGGCGGTCCCGCCCTCGACGCGATGGCGGCGCTGCAGCAGGGTGGTGCGTTCACCTACGGCTCGGACCTCATCGTAGTCGCGCAGGGCGGCACCGTGCCTGCGGAGTTGCATCCAGCGGACGACGAGTCCGCTGACGTGTCAGCCACGCCGTCTCTCGTGGGCGCGTCCCTCTACGACATCCTGCCGAAGGAGGCCGCCGACGCGCTCGCACTTGCGCTCCTCGCCCCGTCCGATGCCGCGACTTCGACGATCCCGCTGCCAGGCGATTACGAACTGCACGCCCGCGCCGTGCGCGACGACCGGGACTGGCCCGTGGCGGGCCTCGCGTTTGTGCAGCAGCGTACACCAGATGCGCCCGAGGACGCGCCGCCCCCGCCTCCAGCCTCGACGCCTGCTGAGGACGCGCTCGCGGTGCTGAGCCAGGCGCGCGTGGCAACCGAAGCCGCTGCGCTCCTCGACGCCACAGCTGCCCTCGGCTCATCGCCGCCTGCCCGTGCGGTCCGGCTCCAGAGCGAGGCCCTGCAGGCGACCCTCGACGGCGTAGCCGCAGCCCAACAGGTCCGGGACGCCGCACCAGACACAGCCCCGCTTCGCCTCGACGCGCTACTCGGAGCGCTCCGCCCCCACCTCGAAGCCCTCACGCAGAATCGCGGGCTCGACCTCTTTTTCTTCGTCCCTGATCAGGCTGTGTGGGCGATGGGGCACGAGGACCACCTCCGGCAGGCGCTCCTCGACGCGGTCCGCTTTGCCACCACGACCACGCCGCGCGGGGCCATCCGCCTCGCCATCCGCGAGCAGGGCAACGCCGTCGCCGTGCAGGTCGCGGACACGGGCGACGGGCTGCCGGAGCATGTCCGCGCCGCCCTCTTCGAGGCCTCGCAGCCCTCGCTCGACGGCCTCGACGCCTCAGCGCTCGGGCTCTACACCGCGTGGGTGCTCACCGACGCGATGGGCGGCATGCTCACGGCGCAGAGCGAGGCCCAGCGCGGCACCCTGCTCACGTTCATGCTTCCCGCGTGCGCGCCTCCCGAGGAGATCGCCGGGACCACGACCACCCCCGAGCGACCGACCGCCGTACTCGTGGAGCCTGACGGCGATACGCGCGCGCTCATGACACTCTTCCTCCGCGACGCGTGGGACGTCTTCCCGACGGACTCCCTCTGGGGGGCCTTCGAGGACGTCCTACCGAAGCTGGCCACACCCCACGCCGACGCGCTCCTGCTCGACCTCGGGAGCCACATCGACCCGGAGGCGGCAATCCGGCAACTGCGCGGCCACCGGGCGTTCGACGCGGCGTTTGTCATCGCGCTCGTGGCGTCGTCGCTGCCGGAGGATCGCGACCGGCACCTGCGCCTGGGGTACGACGCCGTGCTCACCAAGCCGTTCTCGCGGCAGGCCCTCCTCGACGTGCTCGCGCCGGTGCGAGGTTGAAGGTCGAAGGTCGAAGGTCGAAGGTCGAAGGTCGAAGGTCGAAAAGGTGCGGTGTTCGGTTCGGGCTGCCAAGCCTATTCGCCGTGTCCCCGCCTCCGAGACCAAATTCCCGAAGCAACGTCGCGGCCGCGTCGGCATGACGAGGCCTGGTCTGGGGCTACCGGCTGTCTGCTCTCGGCGCTCAGATGAGCATGGCCCAACTCATCAAGCGGGTTGTACAGGACACCGCTGCACCGCGACACCGCTCACCCTCGGTTCGATGGACGCGGCTTGAATCTGCCGTGTAGGTGGCAGGACGTTCTGGACTTTTCAAAGGCGTCGGGTATCTTTGGCCGTTCTGGCCACCACACCTGACAGACACCCCGGCATCGCAACCGCTGGCAGGGCGTGCTGTGGCATTCACGCGCTGAACCCCCTTGCGATCCATGACCTATCCCCACGCAACGCGAGGCTGTCTAGCCTCTGCGCTCGTTCTTCTCGTGGCCCTCGCCACGGTCCCCACCACCTCCGCCCAAGGCATCCGCGCCCCCGAGGCCGTGCTCGCCTTCGCAGGCGATCACACGCACGACGGCCGCACCCGCTGCAACTCGCCGCACGTCGATGCCGAGACGATGGCCCGCGTCGAGCGCCAGCTCCGCGAGTTCTCAGGACCGCGCATGCAGCGCGTCACCTCGCTCAACATCCCCACGGTGGTCCACATCATCACCACCACGTCGGGCGCGGGCGATGTCTCGCAGGCCACCATCGACGCCCAGATGGACGTGCTCAACGACGCCTACGAGAGCATGGGCTTCTCGTTCACGCTGCAGGGCGTCACCCGCACGGCGAACAACAACTGGTACAACAACACCGACCTCGGCAACAGCGCCGAACGCGACATGAAGCAGACGCTCGCCGTGGACCCGGCGACGACGCTTAACCTGTACTTCGTCGGCAACATCAGCGCGCTCGGCTGGTGCTACTTCCCGTTCTCCTACCCGGAGGACTCCTTCCTGCACGGCTGCGTCAACGCGACCGGCTCGATGCCAGGCGGCAACATCGCGGCCTACAACGAAGGCGACACGGCGGTGCACGAAGTCGGCCACTACGTCGGCCTCTTCCACACCTTCCAGGGCGGCTGCTTCGGCGGCGACCAGGTCGCGGACACGCCCGCTGAGGCGACGCCGTTCTTCGGCAGCAACTGCAACAGCAACCGCGACACCTGCTCCGGCGGCGGCACCGACCCCGTGCGCAACTTCATGAACTACAGCGACGACGTCTGCCTCTCTGAGTTCACGCCGGGCCAGGCGGCCCGCGCGATGGAGCAGGTCTCGCTCTTCAAGCCGACCCTCGCCAGCGGCGGCGGCGGCGGCGTCAACACCCCACCCGACGCCAGCTTCAGCGTCTCCTGCACGGAGCGCACCTGCTCCTTCACCGACACCAGCTCCGACAGCGACGGCGCCCTCGTGACGTGGGCGTGGACGTTCGGCGACGGCGGCACCTCGTCCGCTCAGAACCCGACGTACATCTACAGCGCGGACGGCACCTTCTCGGTCTCGCTCACGGTCACCGACAACGAAGGTGCCACGGACAGCGCGAGCCGCAACGTCACCGTGAGCGGTACGCCCGTGGACGACAACGCCGCCCCCGCCCTCTCGGGCGGCATCGAAGGCGGGCGCTACGAAGGCACGGCCTCGGAGACGCGTGCCGGCGACACCGGCGTAGCCACGATCACGCTGCGCGAGGACACCAACCTCGACCTCGACGTGGACAACTTTACGGCCGGGGCGAGCAGCGTCGACTTCACGATCTCGCTCCAGAACCGCCGCCAGCAGGGCAAGGGCTACGTCGTCGCCAACGACGTCGCCGGCAACGAGTCCGAGCTCTGGATCTGCTCCGACGGCTGCCCCGAGCCCGGCGGCGGTGGCGGCGGCGGGGAAGACACCACCGACCCGTCCGTGACCGGCTCGATCAAGGGTGCCAAGTTCGATGGCACCGCCTCGGACTCGGACTCCGGCATCGCCTCGGTGGCGCTCGGCAGCGACGCGGTGAACCTCAACCTGTCGGTGGACAACTTCTCGGCGGGTGCGGGCAGCGTGGGCTTCGAGCTGACGCTCATTGACGTGACACAGCCGGGGTCGGGAACGATCGTGGCGACGGACGTGGCGGGCAACGAGGGCACGCTCTTCGTCGACAGCCAGGACCGCGGGCGGGGGTCGATCTCCATGCTAGCCCGCGTGGACGGCCTTCCGACCGAGGCCATGCTCTTGGGCAACTTCCCCAACCCGTTCGCCACGACGACGACGGTGCGCTACGCCCTGCCTGAGGCCGCAGCGGTGCGCCTGACCGTCTACGACGTGACGGGCCGCGCCGTGGCCGACCTCGTGGACGGCCGCGTGGAGGCAGGCTTCCACACCGCGCAGTTCGACGCGTCCGCGCTGCCGAGCGGAGTCTACTTCTGTCGGATGGAAACGGGCACGACGGCCATGACCGAGCGCCTGGTGGTACTCCGCTAACCCCCGCTAGGCCCGTTCTACGGTTCTTCACTCGGCTTTTTGAGGCCGGTGCTCCTCGTTTGGAGCACCGGCCTCATCTTTGCTCGCGTCGCGCCTCGTGTCCGCTTTGCTCCTACAGCGATGCCAGATGTCGCGCTTCATGGACACTGCGTCCTCTCATAGCATCGGCTCTCCCTCCTTTACCCCTCCAACGTCCAGCTACATGCTTCATCGACTTTCCTGCTTGCTCCTTGCGCTGGTGTTCGTCGCACTGGCCTCTAACGCTCACGCGCAAGCACCGCGCGTTAGTGCCGCCCAACTCCAGCAGGTCGTGCCCGACTACGACCGCCTCGCCGCCGTCGCTCAGGAGCGCGGCGTTGTCCCCGTGATCGTGCGGCTGGACGTGCCGTTCCTCCCCGAAGGCCGCCTCTTCGCCGCCGACGTGCGCCGCCAGCGTGCCCGCCTCGCCGAGCGTCGCGACCAGGTGCTCAGCACCCTCGCCGCCAACGGCGTCACCGTCGAGCGCGTGAAGCGCTACGAGACCGTCCCCGTGGTCGCGCTGAGCGTCACCGCCGAAGGCCTCCAGTTTCTCGCCGCGAGCCCGCTCGTGCGCTTCGTTGAGGAGGACGAGATCGTCCGCCCCAGCCTCGCTACAAGCACCGGCATCGTCGGAGCCCCGGCGGCGTGGTCCTCCGGCTACCGGGGGGCTGGACAGGCCGTCGCCGTCATCGACACCGGCGTCGACGGGAGCCACCCGTTCCTCCAGGGCAAGGTCGTCGCCGAGGCGTGCTACTCGGGCAGCGGCGGTGGCACCTCGGTGTGCCCCAACGGACAGACGCAGGAGACCGGTCCGGGTGCGGGTCAGAGCTGCAGCCCCGGCACCGCAGGGTGCGACCACGGCACGCACGTCGCGGGCATCGTGGCCGGTGAGAACGCCAGCTTCTCCGGCGTCGCACCAGACGCGGACATCATCGCCGTGCAGGTCTTCACGCAGTTCAGCGGCTTCTTCGAGTGCTTTCCCAGCCCGTCCCCCTGCGTAGGGGGCTTCACGTCGGACCTCATCAGCGGCCTCGAGTTCGTCTATGCGCAGCGCAACACGCTGAACGTCGCTGCGGCGAACCTGAGCCTCGGCGGCGCGTCCAGCCCCAACCCGTGCGACAACGATCCCACCAAGCCGGTCATCGACAACCTGCGCAGCGCTGGCATCGCCACGGTCGTCGCCTCGGGCAACAGCGGCAACAGCAACGGCATCGGCACGCCCGGCTGCGTCTCGTCCGCCATCAGCGTCGGCTCAACCGACGATGGCTCGCTGGGCACGCAAGTCGACGCCATCTCCGACTTCTCGAACAGTGACACCTTCCTCGACCTGCTCGCGCCGGGCCAATGGATCGAGTCGTCGGTCCCGGGCGGGCGCTACGAGAACTTCGCGGGCACGTCGATGGCGGCCCCGCACGTGGCGGGCGCATGGGCGCTCCTGAAGGGCAAGAAGCCCAACGCGACGGTTGATGAGGTGCTCAGCGCCCTCAGCAGCACGGGCCTGCCGATCCGTGACAACCGCAACGGCGTCACAGCCCCGCGCATCCAGGTAGACGCCGCGCTCGATGCGCTCGATGGTGGCCCGCCGCCGACCGACACCGCAGCCCCCGTCATCGCGGGCTCGACGACAGGGTCCACGTTCAACGGCACGGCCGCAGACAACGGCATCAACGACTCGGGCGTCGCCTCGGTATCGCTCCGCCCGGGGGCCTTCAATGTCACGCTCACCGTCGATCCGTTCACTGCGGGCGACGCCACCGTCGGCTTCGCTGTCGCGCTCGTCGACCCGACCCAGGACGGCAACGGCACGGTCACTGCTACCGATGTGGCCGGCAACTCGTCCGAACGCCCGGTCAGCCTGAACGGGACCGGCGGCGGCGGGGGCGAAGACACCGTAGACCCGGCGCTCTCCGGTAGCATCCGGGGTGCCCAGTTCGAGGGCACCGCCTCCGACAGCGACTCCGGCATCGCCGCTATCGAGCTCGACAGCGACGCGACCAACCTCAACCTCGACGTGGACGCCTTCGCTTCCGGAGCCTCCAGCGTCGACTTCACCATCACCCTCCAGAGCCGCCGCGACCAGGGCAAGGGCTACGTCATCGCCACCGATGTGGCGGGCAACACCGCCCAGCTCTGGATCTGCTCCGACGGCTGCGACGAGCCGGGCAACGGTGGTGGAGGCGGCGGCGGTGAAGACACCACCGACCCGTCCGTAACGGGCTCCATCAAGGGGGCCAAGTTCGACGGCACTGCCTCGGACTCCGACTCCGGCATCGCCTCCGTTGCACTTGGCAGCGACGCGGTGAACCTGGCCCTGTCGGTGGACAGCTTCTCGGCAGGCGCGGGCAGCGTAGGCTTCGAGATCACGCTGATCGACGTGACGCAGCCGGGGTCGGGGACGATCGTGGCGACGGACGTGGCGGGCAACGAGGGTACGCTCTTCGTCGATAGCGAGAATCGCCGCAATTCCATGGCGATGATGGCAAGCGCGGGCGAGGCCGTCTACGCCCTCGACGAGAGCTACCCGAACCCGTTCGCCAGCGCGACGCGGATTGGATACTCGCTCGCGGAGGAAAGCTATGTGTCGCTCGTCGTCCTCGACGTGACGGGCCGTGAGGTCGCACGTCTTGTGGACGGCGTCCGCACGGCAGGCGCCCATCAGGTGACGTGGGACGGCCGCAACGCGCAGGGCCGCTCCCTTGCGTCGGGCGTCTACCTGTACCGCCTCGATGCAGGCTCCTTCTCGGACACCAAGCGTATGGTGCTCACGAAGTAGCGCCCCATGCTCTTCCGGACGCGAGTCCGACGCCGGGTCTACCTTCGGGTAGGCCCGGTTTTTTTGTGCATCGACTGTCTGTTTGCTGTGGTCCCGCCTCCGTTTCCGACCCCGTCGTTCGCGCTCGCGCTGTCGCTCGACGACGGACGCGCAGTCGTGGCCCGACCTGTGGCTCCGGCGGACCGGGAACGCCTCCGGACGGGCTTCGACCAGCTTTCGACGCGCTCCCGTCAGCTTCGCTTCTTCGCGCCCGTCGCGCAGCTCTCCGAGGCCGAGCTGCGCTATCTCACCGACGTAGACCACGTCCACCACGCCGCCTGGGGCCTGCTCGACCCTGATGACACGACGCCCGGCATCGGGATCGGCCGGTTCGTCCGCCTCCCCGACAAGCCCGATGCCGCCGAGTTCTCGCTGACCGTCGCGGACGCCTGGCAGGGCACCGGCGCAGGGCGACTGTTGCTGGCGCTGCTGCTGGCCCACGCGCGCCGCGTGGACGTGCGGATGCTCTGCGGCCTCGTCGAGCGCGACAACGACCGCGTGCTCCAGTGGATGCAACGCCTGGGAGCCAGTTCACGAGCCAGCGCCGATGGTCTTCTGTTCCGATTACCGACCGATGGCTCCGTCTGGAAAGCGAGCGACATGAGGCTGGGCACCACCTTCCGCCAGGTCGTCGCTGCTTGGCGCGAGGCTCAGGCACTCCTAAAGGACGCGTAACGCTGCAGGCGCTCTGCTGTGTCTCTCCTGGCTGCGTGTCCGCAGCCCGTAGCACTCACTAACCCCGCGTTGCACATGGTACGTTGAGCTTGCAGCATGTTGCATATTTCGTGGCTACGCCCTATTCTGGCTCGGCTTACCTCGAATAAACGCCCCCACCGTTTGTGAGACCTAGGACCTTTCCCCTCAATCTTATGCCAGCCTTCAACGTGTGCCTTCCTAGTGTGTCCTCTCTTTGTCGGCTTGCGCAACTGTCGGTCGCCGTGGTTGCTCTTCTGTACACCACCCGGAGCGAAGCTCATACCGCCTACAGCGGAACTCCGACCTATGGTACTACGCCGGACAGCTTGTGTGTGGATTCCGGTACGGCGCTCACGCGTGACGCTTTGAAGCGTGCTCCCCTTGGCATACTTATAAATGAGGAAGACATAAATCTTATGGAGCGCCTGCAGAGGAGCACATTCCTTCAGGCTCACCTCCTCCATCGTTTCATCGCGGAGGGCAAAGAAGGGCATCCCGTCGTTCGTCGTGCTTTGGCCTTCGCCGACACCACGCAAGGCTCTCACTCTGCAACAGGGCCTACCCTCCCTACACCCTTTCCACCTATACCTCCATCCTCTGCCTGCATGATCCAGGCATTGAGAGCAGAAATGGAGTTTATCTCCAGCATAAATACCAACACGATTTTTTCCACAATTGAACTACTCACAAATAGACTCGGTTCTAATCCTAATCATATTAATTCTATATCAAGATCTATCGAGACTCTTAGTTTACATGCGAGAAATATATCTGGCCTATATCTCAACACAAGAGTGATAAAATTTGACTTCTACAACTCTATGATAGAAGATGGATACAATATATACCTAAATAGGCTAAATATACTACTAACAAAGAAGTATAAAAACGATCTGTTAATACCCGATGCTACAATTGTATTTGATAGCCTCATTACTACTACACGTAATTTTATCCTTAATAATGATTCAACAATCTCCCAAAATGATAAAGATATATACAATTCTGGATTAGATTATTTATCTGAATCAAATTTTAATAGATTGTCACTGGACTCACTTTCAGGACTATATAACAGTATAATTGATAGGTATAAAATTTTTGGTAATAGTAAATTTAGTAGCTCAATTAACAGTCTAGAAAGATACTTACAATATTCTACAGAGATATTATCACGGACTAATAGGGAGCAGCAAATGATATCAGACTTTGAAGTCCAATATGGATGTAACAAAGATGATTCAACCAATGAAGTTGAGCCTAATTTCATCTCGTTCAACAACTGCATTATTAACGAAATATTTATTATGAAAGAATTAATAGCGAGTATAGTGACGCGCGAATCAAGGGGGGAAAGGGCTAAAATTACTAGATATCAAGCTCCCAAGGCCCCCATGGCTAGTACGACTCTCAATGTTCGAGAAACCTCGCCTGAACAGTCTCCAAATGATGCCCTCCTGTCGCTGTCGAACTTCTTATACCAGCGCACGCAAGAGGAGTTAGTTGTAGCATACGTAGAGCGATTCAAGACCTGGCTTGATGGCCAGTCCATGCTACGCGACGCTTTTCCGACTACGTACCGATTGTTCTCTTCGTCGGAGTTGCAAGTGTTCCAAGTTCCCCGCACCTCGTGGCGTGCGGCCTTTCTTGCTGATGTTCGGCATTTACCAGCGGCTTCGCTTCGCGATGGCCCTATGCGCCGAACTCTTTTGGATCATCTAGAACTAGGTGCTGACAGCACAGTCGAGGCCTATCTAAACCTTGCAGCCATAGGAGTCGATGCTGCAGAGCAATTCATGGCTGGAAGCGCTCCTCTTGAAGTGATCCGAAGCGTCGACTCTACTTCGCTTGTGCATGCGCTCCGACCTCTTAACCTCTGTGGTGAAACACCAATAGAACGCATCAACGTGACAGCGCAACCTTCTGACAAACTCGATTACCAGTGTCGGGCTGACGAGTACATCAAGGCTTCCCTGGGAATTCTCAGAACGGTGGCATTCGACCTTCAAATCCAAGGAGGGCTACCGAGTGGTGAAACCCTACCGGCACAGCTACCTGCTTACCTCTTCTCTCCAGGCCAACTAGATGCCATTCCCCTTTCACAGTGGCAACTCTATGCACGGCTCCTTGCTCATGCCCACCTGACTAAGGTCTTCGACAGAAACGAGGTCGACAAGTTTACTGATCTGGCTCGCCAGTCTGTGCTTACGGTTCACCGCATGATGAATGAAGTAGCGACCCTCAATGCCTCATCGTCTAAAGCGACAATGGGCAGCTACTTGCACGTTATGTTAAACTCCTTTAGTATCCTATTTGAAGGCGCTGACAAATTTCTTGCACTCCGTGATCGAGACGAAACAATTGAGATCATCCAAGATCGCCTTGACAATCTTAAAAATGATCCAACGTTTTATATTAAAAAGTTGCAGTATATTATGCTAGAGTTAGGCCAAGCAAAATACAGCCCTCACCACAACACTTTGGAGCGACAAACTCGCATCGACACATTGCTTGCTGAAGCTATTCGTAACGTTCCAAGCCCTCAATCACCCTCGGAGACTAACGGTCGCCCGGAGAGTAATGACATATCGCGTACCACTGGGGTCAAAGCTGAACGCTCTGAATCTGCTACCAGTGACCCCGCCGCCATACTAGAGCGCATTCGAGACGATTACCACGCGCTTGTAGAGGAAGACATGACACGCGTCAGACTCCAGACAGCACAGGATACGTGGACGGGCATCACGGATGTCTACACTGCGCTTGCCCAAGGAGCCTACGTAGATGCACTTAGTCACACGCTCACAACCTATCGGAATCTTTCTGAGAATAAGATACCGGATAACCTTCACCGGCTTGCTCTACTAGCTTCAGCCGTCGCCACGAGCCAGAGCGGCGAAGAAATGGAAGCCGCATTTCGCGCAGCTGCCCTTCCGGTAGGCGGCTATCGAGGAAAGCGCTTGTCCGAGGCTACGACGTACACTATCAACTCGTATCCAAGCGTTCGAGTCCAGTTGGAAGCACTCTATTCCAATACAGAGCCTGTGGGTAGTGCTCGGCTTACCCCAGGTATCTCGCTCCCTATCGGCCTTGAGATTCATCATGGCAGCTTAGCACTCTTTTTGCCTGTACTTGACCTCGGAGCAGGCCTCAGCTACCGGACCGGAACCCGCTCGCTCAATAGTGGCCCCGAGGAGTCCAGTGTAGACGCAGTGCCAAGCTTAACCCTGCGCCAAGTATTAGCTCCTGGGGCGTATGTCATTATTGGCTTTGACACAACGCCGCTTGTACTTGGGTTTGGGGCCCAGTTTTATCCCGAGTTGCGCTCCGTCAAGTTAGCTGAAGGATCTTCTGATGCTGAAGAGCTTAATGCACTGCAGTTCGGCGCTTTCCTCGGCGTCGACCTCACCCTCTTCCGATTCTAGCGGCACTCAATCGTCCCAGAAGGAGGCGTAACTCTCGCCGTCAAGGCGAGCGAGCATGCGGGCAAGGCGAGCCGCCGTGGACGGGAAACGTGCTACCGGGAACCGACTCGGGCGGCCTGCCTCAGCGTAGGTGTCGAGCAGCGTCTCGGCTTCGTCGGCTGCAGTATCGCCCACGCTCCAGGCGAGCAGTCCGGCGAGGGCGTCGCGGAGGGCGCGGGAGCCCCCGGCGAGGCGCGGGAGCAGCTTCGCGAGCAGCGCCACATCCAGCGGATCGACGGGTGTGCCATCGGCGAGCCGAAAAGCCTCGGGGGTTTCGCCGGCGTGGAGCACGAACAGCGCGATCTCGTCGCGGCTCCGATAACCGACGGCGAACCCAGCCGGACGGAGCAGCCCATCAGCCTCGGCGAGGAGACCGACGACGCGCTGGATACGTTGCTGATCGTCGTCGCTGAGGTCCACCAACCCGGCGAGCCGGAGCGCGCGCGGCTGCCAGGCATGCACGGGCCAGGCCTCGGGGGCGGGCGGCTTCCCTGCCCGCGTCGTCCACGCAGTCAGCGGCTCCGTGCCAAACGGCAGCACGAACGCACGGTCGAGCACCTTGCGGCTGAACGGGTAGGTCGACTCGTCCACGTTCACCGTCCCGACGAGGCTCAGGTTGGGCGGCAGCGACACGTCAGCCCAGGGCGCGGCTACGTCGATGACGCCGAGCAGCGGCGCCGTCGCGTAGCCGCGCGGTGTTGGGTAGCGCGCTTCGAGGCGGCTGAGCACGTCGGCGAGGTAGTGCTCGGGGCGCGCGAGGTTCATCTCGTCCAGCACCGCGACGTGGTGGCGGATAGGGTCCTCCATCGCAGCACGGGCGGCGCGGAGCAGCCCACCGGGCCGGAAGCGACCGGCAAGGTCGGTGTATCCGAGCGTCTCGGCTGCGTCGGTCCAGTCGGGATGAACGGGCAGAAGCGTGGCGGTGCCACCCGTGGCCTCGGCGACGAGGCGCGGGAGCGCCGACTTGCCCACGCCCGTCGGACCGGTGAGGAGCGCGAACGGCTTGGTGCGCAGCGCCGTCAGGTAGGCCGCGACGAGCCAGGGCGGGTAGACGAAGCCCTGTGCAGCGATTTTTGCAATAACAGCCTCCGTGGCGACGGCACGGTCGAAGTCCTTGGACGGGCGCAGGCGATACGACGCGGGCGTCTCGCGGACGCTGGACACCGGGACCTCGTCCGTGTCGCGCGCCTCCTCTTTTTCCCGGACGTAGCGCTCCACGAAGTCGAGGATCGGACCCAGCGGGGCCGCCTGCCGCGCATGGATCGTGAACTCCAGCACCTTGCCGTCGACGGCGGGTACCTCGTGGACGATGCGCCGCGCGACCGCCGCAAAGCGTTGCTCCGGGGTCTCGAACTGCGGGTATTCACGCAGCACGGTGAGGTCGTCCAGGAGCGGCGCGAGCGGGATCCAGTCGTCCTCCGGCAGAAGCGCCAGGTGGCGGACGCGGACGCGATGCGGCGCAGGCTTGTCGAGCAGCAACGCCGTGTGGTCCTCGAACGGCTCCCCGACCGCCTCGAAGAGCCCCGCAAGTCCTCCACCCTACGTCACCACGGCCACGACGCGGTCGCCAGGACGGATCCGGTAGAGCGCCTTCCGCCCCTGCTGCCGGACGCCGAACGTGCCCGCCTGGGCGAACGTCGCGAAGTGCGCGGGCCGGGCCGCCCACAGCCAGTAGCGCATGCGTTGGTGTTGGGTTGATGGTGATTGGTTCTTAGCAGGCCGTCGGTGGCGGTAAAAAAAGGTACGAGCGCTTCGGCGGAACGATGATCTAGGCCACTGCACCGAACCAGCCCCCTGAACACCATACACCATCAACCAAAAACCATCTACTCACGACGCCCTACCCGATTTGATGGCTGAACCGTCAGGCGGTCGCCGCGTTGGGGAATCATGGACCCATCCACCTCCACGGGCTCGGACGCGGCGAAGGTGCCGCTGCTCAAGGCGCTCGGGCGCATCCTGTCGCTCGCTCGACCCTACGCGGGGCGCCTCGCCGTCGCTATCGCGTTCACGATGGGCGCGACGGTCGTCTCGCTTCTCGTCCCGCTCGGCCTCCGCGAACTGCTCGACGCCGTCTTCGAGGCGGGCAATGCCGGGCTACTCAACACGCTCACGCTAGTCCTGCTTGGCCTCTTCGTCGGGCGGGCGCTCTTGAGCCTGGCAGGCGAATACCTCCTCGGCTGGACCGGTGAGCGCGTCGTAGCCGACCTCCGACAGCGGCTCTACGCGCACCTCCACCGGCTCGGGCTGCGCTTCTACGCCGACAGCCGCACGGGTGAGATCACGTCGCGCCTCACCAACGACGTCGCCAAGATCCAGGACGCGACCACGCGCTCGCTCTCCAGCCTCCTCACC
>JBCCRG010000039.1:0-13762 GCA_039208155.1 Bacteroidota bacterium
GCACCGAAGCGCTCGCCCTCGACGCCGTCGAACGGCCGCATCGTGCGGGCGCGCTCGAACGTCCCGTCGTCGCCGATGGCATACGCGAACACCGCGCCGGTACCGCCGTCCATCGGAGCGCCGACGTAGGCAAGGTCGCCATCGATAGCGAGAGTGCCGCCAAAGCCGAAGGGAGCCTCCTCCTCAGCAGGCATGAGCGGGTCGGCCCCGATCCACGCACCGGCGGCCTCGTCCCAGCGATAGGGATAGACGGCCGGGGTGCTCCCGCCGCGCATGCTACCCGGGGCACCAACCAGGATGAGGCCCTCGCCGATGGCCAAGGCCGCCCCGAAGCTAGGGTGCGCTTCCGCAGCGCGACCGTCGAGCAGCCCCGCTTGAGCCCACTCGCCGGTCAAGGCGTCATGCTGGTACAGATAGACGGCGTTCTGCATCGTGGGGTCGGGCGTGCCCCATTGATTTCGCTGCGATGCCGTGCTGACGGCGAGAAGGCCATCCTTGAACGCGAGGGTAGAGCCAAAGCCTACCAGGGAGGTGTCGGCAGGAGGAACCAGGCGGCTCACCTCGTCCCAGCCCGCGTCGGTGCGCGCGAACACGTACACGGCCCCGCGCCCGTCTTCCATGCCGGGAGCCCCGACGACGAGCATGTCGTCTTCGGCCACGAGCTTGGCACCGAAGCCATCGCCCGGGAAGCTGTCGGAGGCGTTCAGGCTGAGTTGCTCCGCCCAGCCGTCCGAGCCAGGGCGGTAGACGTAGACGGCACCGGGGGCGCGGTCGCCGCCGGAGGCACCCGCGAAGGCGGTGCCCTCCACCACGGCCACGGAGGCCCCAAAGCGCGATTGCGCCCAGGCTGGCACGGCCATCATGAGAGCGAGCGCGAAGACGAGTAGGTGCTTCATCAGATCGTAGAGATTGGGTGGGATCGAGGAATCGAAAGAGCGCGTGAGGGGAAGAGTTTTCCGCAACGCCATCCGGCGCTACAGGTTTTGCCTATGTAGCCTAGACAAGCACGTTGGTTGCAGATTTTAGTCAACTATGCAGGTTCCCTGCAGACTATAACGACAAGAGCATAGTCGGATCCTGCTGGGCTGCCCTCAAAGCTGGCCGAGGTAGCTCACCTTGAAGATGACCTGCTGCTCGGCGGCAAAGGCGTCGGGCTGCGCCATGCGGTCCGTGGACGACACGAAGTAGCGCGCGTCGTTGACAACGAGGTAGAGGAACGACAGCGGCGCGAACTCCCACGAGAGCCGGGCATTGAGCGAGGCGAGGTCGAGCAGCGAGTTGTACTGCCAGAACGCCGTCGCCTGGAGCCGGGGTGAGAGCGCCACCCGCGCCTCTGTCCCGACGAGGTGGCTGCGCACGTCGAGGGCATCCACGCCGAGGCTGCGCGCGTCGTTGAACTCGTAGCGCAGCGAGAACGCCAGGTTGGGGATCGGGGCGACCGACCCGGAGGCTTGCACCGTGGTCAGTCGCCCGTCGAAGTAGCCGCCCGTGGAGGCGTCGAGCGTGCCGCTGAGGCGACGCGAGGGGTCCGACGACAGCGCGGCGCTGACCTGCGCGTAGCGGTAAGAGCCTGGAGCCAGTTCGGCCCCGAGGGGGCGGAAAAAGACGACCTCGTTCTCGTCGAGCTCCTGCCAGGAGGGCCGGATGCCCGCCGAGACACGCGCACCGCTCTGGAATACGACCGAGAGCGGGCGCACGGAGAGATCCGCCTGCAAAAACGCGCCGTCGCTGGGTCGGTGGTAGACGAAGGCCGACGCCGAGGGAGCCAGCCTGCGGACGGACGTAGGAAGCCACGCGGGTCGTAGGTCGAGCGTGAGCGCAGGGCTGTTGAACAGGATATCGCGGCGGAAGATGAAGCCGGTCGCGGCCTCATATTCGGTCGTGGCGAGGTCCTGGATGAAACCGACGTAGCCCCAGTCGGCCTCGTTGCGGAGCCAGAGGTAGTGGGCATAGCCCTCCCCCCCGTCGCCGCTGGTGCTGGACGCGGAGACGAAGCCGGTCGCCGCGGCCGTCGTGCCGAGGCGGGCGTAGCCATCGAGCGAGGCCACCGTGTTGGTCCGTCCGGCCACGGTGCCGGTGGGGCTGTCGAGGGCCTCGTCGTGGCGAGCAACGACCATCCCGCCGACGCTGCCCTCTGCCCCCACGTTCAGACTCGCCCGGCCGACGCCGAACCACGCCGCCGGGACACCATCGATGCCGCGCTGCCGGACCCCGAGCGCCCCGGCGCGGCCCCACGACCCGCTCGACACGAGCCGCAGCCCGCCGTCAAGAGGCACCGGGCGGCCCGCGTCCAGCCCGATGCGACGGCTGTAGAACGGCGTGAAGAAGCTGTAGCCCACGTCGAACACGTCGGCGCTCTCCAGGAAAAACGCGCGGCGCTCCGGGAAGAAGACGGAGAAGCGCGATAGGTTGATGACCTGCTCGTCGGCGTCAGCCTGCGCGAAGTCGGTGTTGACCGTCACATCGAGCACCGTCTGCGGCGTCACGGCCCATTTGAGGTCGCCGCCGATCTGGGCCCCCGCCTCGTCGGTGAAGGAGGCGTCGCCCACCCGTGCGGCGTCGGTTAGCACATAGGGCTGCACGCGGAGGTTGCGGCTCGGCGGTGGCGGCTCCACGCCCGTGAGCGCGCCAGCGTAGGTCAGGTGGTACGGCGTGAACGCGCGCGGCCACGGACTCCAGGCGTGCAGTTCGTTCGAGCGACGGAGGTTGCGCGAGAGTTGGAGGCCCCACGTCTGTCCCCGGGCACTGGCCCCGGCCGGATAGCGGAGCGACGCCCACGGGATCGCGATCTCGGCGGTCCAGCCTGCCGGGCCGCGCGTGACCTCCGCGTCCCACACGCCGTCCCAGTCGAGGTTGTCGTCCACGCCGTCGCGGACCTGGAGGTCGCGCTGCGCGCCGTAGGGCGTCACCTGGAAGGCGATGGCCGTGCGCCGGTCACCGAACGGATCGAGCACGACCGAGACGTGGTCGTTGTCGAAGGCATCGAAGTCGCGGCGCAGGTCGCGGATGCGCAGCCCCTCGGCCCCGACCGTGTCCCGCATCACTGCGCCAACGTAGAGCGCGCGGCCGTCGAAGACCACGCGGACCTCGGTGTCGAGCGCCGCCGGGGCCCCGGCGTCCGGCTCGACTTGCCGGAAGCCGCTCGCGACGGGGACCTCGGCCCAGGCCGCGTCGTCGAGGCGTCCGTCGAGTCGAATGGCTCCCTCAGCGACGCGGACGGCACGCACCGTCGGCCGGTCTTCGGTAGACGAGGACGCCGGGACCTGGGCATGGGCAACTGCCGAGAATGCGATCCCGGCAACCGCCATGCACGCGAGCAGGAGACGAAGCCGGTTCATGGCAGCTCCTCCACCGATGCGGCCTGGAGTTGGTAACGCAAGCCCTCCCCTTCCCCTCCGGCGAGCGCGAACACGCCCTGCACAGCCACCGGCTCGTAGGTGAACCGAGCGGGATTCTCGGCGACGACCTCGACCGTGGAGGCTGGCCCGGCGGGCGCGTGGAAGGCGCAGCCAGCGGGATAGGGCGAAAGCAGAAAGCGGCGTTGGCCCCGGCTCTGCTCCAGCGGGTACATGAACCCGGTGAGTTGGATGGGCTGCCCGACGAGCGCACGCAGCGTGTCAGGCAGGATGGGAGCCGGTCCGTCGAGCCCTTCCGCCTGCATAAGCAAGTGCCACGGCGTGTCAGCCGGCAGCTCGTGCGAGGGCCGCGGCCACGCCATCAGCACGACGGCGATCAAGACCGCCGCAAGCCAAGGCCAAGGATAGGTAGAAGCATCGCTCGACATGCCACGGGCGGGATGTGGGTGTATCAGGAAGGCGCGACCTCGCGCAGCCGCGTCGGCCACGGGTCGCGGAACGAGCCGCCTCGCTGCCAACGGCGCACCTCGGCAGGCGTGCAGAGCGCCTCTCGGAACCGCCGCGCCACGTCGCCGACGGCCTCTTCGACACCGATGAGCACCAGTTCCGTGGTCCGGTCGCCGAAGATGGGATGGGCGAGGGCCGCCTCCAGGGCGGCGCGCTCTTCCTGGAGCAACGCCACCCGATCAGCGCGGGCATCGTCCAGGAGGCTCGCCTTCCAGTACCCCGCGAGCTCGAGGTCGAGACGGACCCCGGCGAGGTTCCAGTGCAGAATGTCGGCCGGGCGCGAGGCGAGCCACAGGACGCCCTTGGCGCGGAAGAGCCCGCGGGGTAGCGCCTGCAGCACCCCATGCAGCCGCTCGGGGTGAAACGGGCGCGGGTCTGAGACGACTGCTGCGGTGAGCCCCGCGTCCGCAGCGTCGGCGGATCGAGAGCTCGCCAGGCGGGCGCGGGCGGCGTCCACGTTCGCGCCGTGTGTCGGTAGGAGCAGCCCCGGTGGCAAATTGCCGCGTACGCTCGGCACTACCTCGGCGACCGGGTTGAGCAGCTGGGCCACCACACCGGCATGCCGCGTGGCCTCGTCGCCCGCGAGATCGGGCTTGGTGAGCACGATGAGGTCGGCGGCCTGGATCTGCCGCGCTAGCAGGAGTTCGGGCGACGCCGTGCCCGCGTCTTCGTCCTGCACGAGGCGGGCAAAGAGCGCCCTGCCGTCGTCGTAGTCGCGGACCAGGTTGAACGTGTCGAGCGTGGCGGCGACGCGGGCGAGCGTCACCCCCGGTGTGGCAGCGATGGCGTCGAGCAACGCGGCGGGGTCCGTCGTCCCAGACGTTTCAACGAGGAGCCGGTCGTAGCGTCCGCTCGCCGCGAGCCTGCCGAGCGCTTCCGTGAGCCGCCCGCCCAGCGTACCCCCGACCGAGCCGCCCGAGAGGTTGACGAGGTCGTCCTCCGTCACGGCGTGGTGACGCACGAGCGTCTCGGCGTCCACGCCCGGCGCACCGAGGTCGTTGACTACGACGCCCACCCGAAGCCCCGCCGCCCGCGCGTCGGCGAGCACGGCACTGACGAGCGTCGTCTTGCCGGAGCCGAGGAAGCCGGTGAGGAGCGTGACGGGGATCATGAAGCGGATGGCTACGGGGACGACACGGCACGAGGCGCGCCCGCCAGGTCAGCGTGCGCTGGCGAGACGTGCGCTGGCGTCTGGGTTATTCGCCTGGTTTGAACTCGACGACGAGGAACTCGGCCACCGTATCGCCCGCGTTCTCGACGGTGTGGTCGCCCGGGTCGTGGTAGTGGGCCTGGCCGGCCTCGTACTGCAGTTCGCGGGTGCCCTCCGCGTCCGTGAACTCGACGGTGTAGCCGCTAAGCGAGTAGACGGCGCGGGCAAAGCCCTGGTGCGGCGGCAGCGAGGCCCCCGGCTGAAGCGTGACGCGGTGGACCTCCGCGAAGTCGTTGTCGAAGATGACGTCATCGGTGACGCCCTCAACGGCGGGCATCTCGTCGGGGGCCGACGCCTCGGGCAGCGCACCGCCGCGAAGCTCGAAGACGAGGAATTCGGCCACATTCTCACCTACGTTGGCGACGGCGTGGATCCCGGCCTCGTGGTAGTGGACGCCTCCCGCCTCGTGGGTGTGCTCAGCGGCATCGCCGTTCGTAGTGAACGACAGCGTGAGGTCGGAGAGAGCGTAGACGACACGCTCGCCGCCTTCGTGCGCCGCGAGGTCAGCCCCGGCGGGGAGCGTCACGCTGTGGACGTGGACGAGGTCGTTCTCGAACAGCGTGGTGACGGCGTCGCTGCCGAGTGCGCCGAGGTCGCCAGGCGTATCAGACATGGCGTCGGCAGCCTGCGGGGTATCCGCGTCGGATACGGCGTCGGTAGCGGGCGAGTCCGACGAGTTGACGCAGCCGAGCGCGAGGAGGAGGAACGAGAGGACGAGATAGCGCATGGATCGGGGTAGATGGACGCGGTGGGGGTGCTCACCCGGGTGGTGGGCGTAGCAGCTACGGTACGGCACCCGACCGTACTGCGGGAGCGTGCCTCGCATCTTTCGTGGGTTCTGAACAGGGTCGCACATCAGAAAGCGGTGTCAGCGCTTGAACGCGACGACCAGGAATTCGGCCCCTGCGTCGCCTGCGATCTCGGTCCTGAAGTCACCGGGCTCGCGGTAGTGCGCCTGCCCCGCCTGGAAGCGCTCCATCTGGCTCCCGTCGGGAACGGTGAACGTGACGGTGTCGCCAGCCAGTACGTAGAACGCCCGGGCGTGATTGCGTTGAGACGGCGACGACGCGCCCGGCTCGAGTGTGACAAGACGGACCGTGGCGAAGTCGCTGTCGAAGAGAACCTCGTCCGTGACGCCCTCCGCGCCAGCGGGCTCTGGCGGGAAGTCGGCTGCCGCCACCGTGCCGCTGCGCCGCTCGAAGACGACAAACTCCGCCGGGGCATCGCTCTCGTTGGCAACGGCGTGGACGCCCGCCTCGTGATAGCGAACCTCGCCCGCTAAGAACGAGCGCGCCTCGCTCGTCCCACCCGCTTCGAACGTGAGGGCCGGGAGGTCGGTCAGCGCGTAGACGATGCGCTCACCCCCGTCGTGGGCAGGGAGGCTCGCACCGGCTGCGAGCGCAACGCGGTGGACGTGAACGCGGGCGTTCTCGAGCACGGTCGTGACGGCATCGCTGCCCAGCGCGCCGAGGTCGCTGGCGGTCGCAGCATCGGTGTTCATGGCGTCAGAGGAGGGGTCAGCGGTCGGCGTATCCGGTGCGCCCGCGCAGCCGAGGACACAGACAAAGGAGAAGACGAGGTAGCGCACGATGTTCGAGATGGGTGAGGATGCAGCCCCGAAGGTGGGAATCCTGGACGTTACAACGGCGCACGTCCCGGCTCCAATCTGCATCAACTGGAGGAGCCACTGGAGGAGGCGCGCGCAGCCTGGCGGAGCTCGAACCGCCCGCGCTCAGCAGAGAAGGCCACGTCCGCCGTGTCAAAGGCCCGCCCGACGGCACCCTGCTCGATCAACTCGTCGGGCGTCCCGACCCGGAGCACCCCGTCGGCAAGCAGCCAGACGACATCGGCGAGTTGGAGCGAGAGGTCGAGGTCGTGGCTGGAGAGCAGGACGACGGTGCCCGTCTCGCGGGCGTGCCGCCGCAGGAGGGCCATCACCTCCACGCGGCCAGGCAGGTCGAGGAACGCCGTGATCTCGTCGAGCACCATGAGGGCAGGCCGCTGCGCGACAGCCCGCGCGATCATGACCCGCTGCCGCTCGCCGTCGCTGAGGTCGTCGAAGAGGCGGCCCGCGAACGGCGTCGCCCCGGCGAGGTCGAATGCCCTGCGCACATGCGCCTGGTCCTCCGCTGAGAGCCGCCCGCGCCAGTCGGTGAACGGCTGGCGCCCGAGCGCCACCACGTCGTCGACGGTGAGGCCGGGGCTGTGCGCCTGCTCCGTCAGCACGACCGCGATACGCCGCGCGCGCTCGGTCGGCGGCATCGGCCCGACGGACGCATCGCCGAGCCGGACGCGCCCGCCGAGCGCCGATTGAAGGCCCGCCACCGTGCGGAGCAGCGTCGATTTGCCCGAGCCGTTGCGCCCGAGCACGCACACGAAGCCGCCCGGCTCGACGCGGGCATCGAGGCCGGTGAGCACGGCTTTGTCGCCGTAGCCAACCGTGAGGCGGTCGAGTGTGAGCGAGACCGCGTTCATCGGAGGCCCCGCATGACAGGCGAGAACAGGAGCAGCGCGATCACGACCGGTGCCCCGACGAGGGCTAGCACCGCGTTGAGGTGCAGGAAGTGCTGCTGCCACGGCAGGTGCACCACGAAGTCGGCCGCGACGGCGAGGAGCGCGCCCGAGAGCGCCGCCAGCGGCAGCAGCGGGCCGATGCGGGCCGTCTTGGCAATGGCGCGCGCCACGTGCGGGACGATGAGACCGATGAAGGTGATCGGTCCGCAGAACGCCGTCACCGGAGCCACGAGCAGCACGGTCGCGGTGAGCGCCAGCCCACGGAGCCGCCCGACGTGCGTGCCGAGGCTCTTGGCGTACGTCTCGCCCAGCAGCAACGCGTTGAGCGGCTTTGCGCACGCACCCGCCAGCAGCAGCCCCACGAACACGACGCCCGCCAGCAGCGGCCACTCGGCGGGCACCACGCTCGCGAAATTGCCGTCGTTCCACCCGCTAAACACCTTGCTCCCCGCCCGGCTCACGAAGTGGACCACGACGCTGACGATGCCCTGCACCGTGAACGAGAGCATGAGACCGACCACGAGCAGCGTCACAGGCCCGACGCGTCGACCAAGCCAGAGCACCGCCACCGCCGCGACGGACACGCCTACCGCCGCGCCGAGGGTCAGGCTGACGCCCTGGAACACCTCCAAGAACTGGAGCGCTGCGGGTCCGGCAAAGGCAGCCCCGGCGACAGTCAGCGCCACGCCAAGCTGCCCGCCGGCGAGCAGGCCGAGCGACCAGGCATCGGCGACCGGGTTGCGGAGCAGGGCTTGCATGAGGACGCCCGCGACCCCCAGCGCGGCCCCCGCCACGACAGCGGTGCCCACGCGCGGCAGCCGGAGGTCGTGGAGGATGCGGGCCGCGGTGGTGTCGGCGGACGGGTTGAAGACGCTGGCGAGTACCTCAGCGAGCGGGATCGCCACCTGGCCGTAGCTCAGCGAGGCGAGCACGGCGGCGACAACCGCGAGCACGAGTACGACCGCGCCAACCACCCAGCGCTTCGGACGCACGGTCGGCGTCGTTGCAGGAAGAGCGAGGGTCGTCATGACGTAATGGGCGCAGCGCCGGGGGTTGGCCCCACAGGAGCGAGGTAGCGGAAGGGCTCCGGCCGCACCTCGGGGTGGAGCATCTTGACGATGTCGCCGAGCATATAGTCCGGGCGGATCACGCCATCCTGGAAGATCTCCCAGGCGTTGCGGCTCGGCTTGGCCTGGAGAATCGTGCCGTAGACACAGCCCTCCTGCCACGCGCGGAAGCGTTCGAGCACGGACTCGTTGCGGTACATCTCCGTCCCGGACTCCTGGATCACCCAGCAGTCGGCGTCGGTCGCGTCGGCGAGGAGCCGCTCGGTGCCGTAGAACGCCATCGCGTCGAGGCGGGCGTCGTCGGGCTCGCTGAGTGCGACCTCGGCGTTGGCGTCGCGGAGGAGCCGGGCATCGTCGTTGCGGACGGTGACGCCCCAGCGGTCGCCGCCCGAGAACCAGGCGAAGAGGACGGATTTCTTAGGCTGCGACGCGGCAAGCGCCTTGAGCCGGTCCACCTCGTCGGTCACCATCGTGACGAACGAGTCGGCCTGGGCTTCGCGCCCGGTCAGCATGCCGACGAGCCGGACGTAGTCGACGCGGCCGAGGTAGTGCGGCTCGGCGGCCATGAACGACGGGACGACCGGCGTGCCGAGCGCCTCGATGCGCGGGATCGCCTCGGCGTAGCTGAGGTCGGCGAGCGCCATGAGCATCACATCGGCCTCCGAGGCCGCGACGGCGTCGAGCGAGGGCGGACGGTGCCAGCCATAGCCGATCTGTTCCAGCTCGCCGGCCATGACGCGCGCGTGGACAGCGTCGTCGTAGGAGGTCGTCCCGCCAACAGCCACGAGCCGGTCCGCCACGCCGAGCGCCGTCAGCGCGGCCTCGTACGGCGCGAAGTTGGTCGCGACGCGCTCGACGGGCGTGCGCACGACCTTGGCACCGCCCAGTGCTCCGGTGAGCGGAGGCACCTCCCCATCACGCGGGACGAGCGCGATCCGAGCGCGCTGCTCCGGCCCCTCCGCCTCGCCGCCCCAACTCGACACGGACGCCCGCATCTCGACCAGGCGAGTGCCATCGCCGAGGTCGGTGACCGAGAACGTCGTAGCGTAGTCCATCGGGATCGGCGTCCCTTCGATGCCGCCGGTTGCGGGCGCGTCGCTCGCCGGGCCGCACGCCGCCAGCACGAAGCCAGCGGCGAGCAGCCCGAAGCGAGTCGCCTGATGAAAAGCGAGCCTCACAGTGTCACCCCAAGGCCGAACCGGAACGCGCGCGGCGCACCAGGGAGCAACGGCAGGAAGTTGCTGCCGCCCGACTCGTAGAAGAACTCGTCGGTGAGGTTGGTGGCGCTCAGTTGGGCCCGGACGACCCCCAAGGTGGTGTCGAACGTGTAAGCCGCGCTCGCGTCGAGACGGGTGTACGACGGAATGATGAGCGAGCCCGAGGTGGTCGCGGCGCGCTCGCCGATGTGGAGCACGCCTGCGCCGAGCGTGAACCCTTCGAGCGTCCCGCTAAAATCGTAGCTGGTCCAGAGACCTCCACTGTGGTCGGGCGCATTGAGGAGCGGGCTACCGGGTTCCAAGTTTGTGTCTTCGGTGACCTCCGCCTCCAGATAGGCGTAGGTCGCAACGGCTCTCCAGCGCGGCGTGATTGCCAGCGGCGCGTCAATCTCGACCCCGCGCGAGCGGCTCTCGCCGATCTGGATGTAGAGCGAGAACGTCGGGTCGTCCGGCGACACCTGAGCGACATTCGAGCGCGTAATGGTAAACAGCGCGATGGTGGGGGCGAGGCGCCCACCGAGGAGCGAGAACTTGGCGCCCGCCTCGTAGCCGGTTCCGCGCACGGCATCCGTGATGCCGCCTTCGAGGAGAGGAAACGCCTGCGGCACGAAGGAGCGCGACGCGCTGGCGTAGACCGAGACCTCGGGAATCGGCGTGACCGTGATCCCAGCGCGCGGTGAGAGTTGGCTCTCCTCCTTCTCGTTCGAGCCGAAGAAGTCGTTGAGGAGGTAGCTGTCGTCGTAGCGCGCCCCGACCAGGAGTCGGACAGGACCGAGGACCGTCTCGTTCTGGGCATACACGGCCGTCGTGCTCGCATCGGTCCGGCCCTCGAAGAACAACTCAAACGGACCCTGCGCGGGCGTCGGTGGGCGTGGGTCGTTGAACGGCACAACGACCCCTGGGCCGCGGTCGAACACGTAGGACCACTTGTCTTCACCACGCTCAACGCCGACGAGCGCCGTGTGCCGGGCCAAGCCTGTCGTGAGCCGCCCGATGGCCTCCAACTGTAGGACGAGGTTGTTCTGGTTGTCGAACGAGTCGGTCGCGCGGAGCGTCACGTCCGGGTTGACGTCACCCTCGCCGAGCGCCGGAAATCCGAGCCCGTAGAACAGCGCCTCGATGGTGAACTCGGAGTACGACCCGGCCGCGCGAAGCGAGAGGGCCTCGTTGAAGTCATGCGTGACAATGGCGGAGATCAGGCCGCCGTCGCGGTCCAATTCGCCATCGGCACCTGCGAACTGCGCCTCGCGGGAGGCATTGAGGAACCGAGGGTCGTTTCCGAAGCCTCGGTCAGGGAACGACTGGAGCACCCCGTATTCGCCTTCGAGGACCACGCTTGTCTGGGGCGTCGGGCGCCACTCGACCACGGGAGCCACAAAGAAGTCGCGGGCAAAGGCGAGATCGCGGTAGCCGTCGCGGTTCTCATACGAAGAGTTGAGGCGGACACCAAGCGTGGGCGTGATGGGCACATTGGCGTCTACCGTCGCCCGGTAGGTCGCGAACGAGCCCGCGAGGGCCGTGATCTCGACGAACTGTTCCGCCTCGGGCCGCTTCGTCACCACGTTGACGACCCCGCCCGGCTCGGCCTGCCCGTAGAGCGACGACGTGGCGCCCTTCAGGATCTCGATCTGCTCGATGTTGGCGAGCTGATCACCGACCGAGTAGGCACTCCGCCGGAACCCATTGCGGTAGGTGTAGCTCGTGCTGAACCCTCGGATCTGGTAGCGGTCGTTGCTGTTGCTGAACCCGATCCGTGGAGTGACTGCGGGCACATACCGGAGCGCCTCGCCAAACTGCGTCACGCCCCGGTCCTCAATCAGGTCTTTGGTGACGACCTGAATCGAGAAGGGCGTCTGCTTGATCGCCGCCGAGGAGCGGTTGACTTGGAGGGCCGTCGAGGCGCGGTAGCCCTGCTCGCGGGCACCCGTCACGGTCACATCGCCGAAGACGATGGCCGCGTCGCGCAGCACGAAGTCGAGCGTCATCGTCGCGCCCTCCCGCACGACGACGACTTCCTGGACGGGTGCAAAGCCCACGAAACGGACTTCGAGTGTCTGGGTCCCAGCAGGGACGGCCCGGAGTTGGTAGGTCCCGTCGGATTCAGTGGCCGCACCGAGGTCGGTGCCGAGAACGACTACGTTTGCTCCAGGGAGCGGGGTGCCGTCGGCATCGCGTACGACGCCGTCGACGGCCCCGGTCTGGGCCAGGGCGAGGGGGGCCAGCAGGAGGCCTGCCAGCATAAACACAACACGCATGAGTGTAGCGGTAAGGTGAGTGGGTTTACGTGTTGGAGCGCGTTAGGGAGCATCGAGGCGTCGCTGGAACATGGCGACGAACCCGAGCAAAAGGAGAGCGGCCAGCCCGAGGCCCGCGAGGGGACCGGAGGCCCGACGTACCGCGTCGGCGGTTGGGTCGGGGGGCGGCGCGAAGGTAGGAGCCTCAGCGTAGGCGGCGGCGCGAAACGGGCGGGCGGCGAAGGTGAGCGGCTCGACGTAGTCCTGCCAGGCGCGCTGGTAGGCCGTCACGGCGGCAAGGGCCTGCCGCTGCTGCGCGTCGCCCGTCCCAGCGAGGTCGAGGAAGGCGGCGTGGGCGAGCACGGTCGGCGAGAGCGCCCCGGCCGCGCGTACGAAGCTGACCTGCGCCGCGCGCTGCTCGGCGAACTGCGCCACAACCGGACCTACGGCCTCGGCCACGAGCGCGTCGCGCGCGATTCGCGTCATCGCATAGGTCTCCCCACCTTCGCCACCCTCGACGGCCTCAGCCATCTCGGGGTGGTCGGCGAGGAAGAGCGCCAGCGGCTCGTCGCCGCGCTGCAACACATCGCCCTCGGCCGTCCGAGTCGCCGCGACGAAGGCCGCGCGCGTCGGGACGGGATGGACCTGCCCCGCCAGCAGCGTCACGGTCGCCGGGAAGACGACAGCCAGGCCGAGCCAGCACACGGCCAGCACGACCGCGTTGGAGGCGGCTGATTTGCCCCGTGCGTCCACGAGCGCTGCAAGTGCCAGCCAGAAAAGGCCGTACGAGAGCGCTGCCGTCGTCCACAGCGCCCACCGCACGCCATCGCCCCCCGCGAGCACGAATCCGGCTAGGGTAGCCGCGACGACGAGCAGCGCGAGCAGGCCGCCCCGCGCGAGCAGCTTGCCTGCCACGAGCGTACGCTGCGACAACGGCTGTGCGAGGACCAGCCGCAGCGTACCGCGCTCGCGCTCAGAAGCGGTCAGATCGTAGCCCAGCGCGAGCGCCAGGAGCGGAAGTAGGTAGAGCAGCACGAAGGCAAGGTCGAACGCTCCCGCCGCAAGCCGGAGCGGGCTCGTGAGCGCGTCACTGGAGCCGACGGAGACCGTGCTCGCCGCGACGATCCGGTGCGCGGCCGGGTAGAGGTCGGCCTGCCCCATGGCGAGCGCTGAGAGCGGCGGCGGCGGGACGGCCACCTCGCGCCCGTAGAACATGCCGACGGTGTAGGGCGAGCGAACGCCCCACTCGTACGTGTCGAGCGCGACGCCCTCGGCTTGCATGGCCTGTTCGATCGAATCGGCCTCGGCCTGCCACTCGGTCCAGCGCTCGGTATCGGTGGTCACGAGGGCCTCCACCGACTCGACCCTGTCAGCGCGCACGCTCAGGCCGGACGCCAGCGCGTAGGCGGTAGCGGCGAGAAATACGAGCGACGCCCAGAGCGCCGTCCGGTCCGTCCAGAGCAAGCGGGCTTCAGTGCGAGCAACGGTGAGAAGCGGTGACATGGTGGTAGTCGAGGGTCAGGGGTCAGCGCGGGTCGAGGGGCATCCTGGCGACGGCGACCGGCACGGCGATGACGAGCCCGACGAGCCACAGGGCGAGCAGTCCGAGGGCCGTCGCGTGCCCACCGAGTGCCCACCCGGCGCTGGGCAGGTCGTA
>JBCCRG010000040.1:0-13758 GCA_039208155.1 Bacteroidota bacterium
CCGTGCATGAGGCGCATGTCGATCTCGTACCCGACGCCGAAGACGTACCGGGCCGTCTCGGCGCTGCGGCACATGGGGCTGGTGAGCACGCGGCCCGCCTCGATTCCCAGAACCTTCAGGATGACCCCCGTCTCCTGCGCCCCGGCTGCCCCGGCCACGGACAGGTTGCGCTGCGCTCGGCAGTCGTCGGGGGCCTGCGTGTAGTCGTCCCGCCGAGAGGGGACCTCCGTGCGCTCGTGGCGGATGACCAGAACGTAGCCACCGCCCTGCAGCGCCTCAATGAGCGACGCTCGGTCTAAGGGCGGGGCTTCCGGCTGAGAGGGAGCCGTCTGTGCGTGCGCCTGAGCAGCGGCGAAGGAGAGAACGACGGCGAGCAGGGCGAGCAGGCGAGGCATGGTATCTGGTGGGGCAGAGTGAGAACGAGCGCGGCGTCAGGCGGGCGTAGTGGCTCCGCGGACGTGTCCGAGGTAAAGCGCTTCGAGGTCGGTCGCGGCGAGCGCCTCGCTGGCGACCTCGTCGCGGAGTCGCCCGTCCACGAGCACCCCGACGCGGGTGGCGGTGTCCTTGACGCGGAAGAGGTCGTGCGTGGCCATGAGCACAGCGGCCCCGTCGCTGGCCAGCCGCCGGACGAGGTCCGAGAATTCGACCGACGCGGAGGGGTCGAGGCCGCTCGTGGGCTCGTCGAGCAGCAGCGCCTGCGCCCCTTTGGCGAGGGCGAGCGCCACGCCCACCTTCTGGCGCATGCCTTTCGAATAGGTCCCCGCACGGCGGCCGTGCGCCTCGCGCTGCAGCCCGGCGCGGTCGAGGAAGCCCGCGAGCGCGCCGTCGTCGAGGGCGTGCCCGGCGAGCGCGGCGAAGTACTTCAGGTTCTCGCGGCCCGAGAGCGCCGGGTAGAGCGCGACCTGCTCGGGGAGGTAGGCGAGGCGCCGCTTCGTCTCCAGCGGCTCGGCCTGCACGTCGAGGCCGTCGACCAGCGCCGTTCCACCGTCCGGGGCGAGGAAGCCGAGGAAGAGGTTGATGGTCGTCGTCTTGCCCGCACCGTTGGGACCAAGCAGGGCGTAGACCTCGCCCGCGTGGATCGCGAGGTCGAGGCTGTCGAGCGCGGTCTGCGCGCCGAAGCGCTTCGTGAGGCCGCGTGCGTGAAGGATCGGATCGGACATGAACGCGGGAGTTTGAGGGGCAGTGCGTGGAGTTCTCAGGCGGTGAGGTTGCGGGCGGCCTGCTCCCAGTCGACCACGTCCCACCAGCTTGCCAGGTAGTCGCCGCGGCGGTTCTGGTAGCGGAGGTAGTAGGCATGCTCCCACACGTCGACGCCCAGCACGGGCACGAAGCCGAACGCGTGCGCGGGCTCCTGCTCCGGCGTCTGGACGATCTGCAGCGTGCCCGCCGCGTCGCGGCCCAGCCAGGCCCAGCCGCTCCCGAAGACGCCCAGCGCGGCCTCGGTGAACTGCTGCTTGAAGGCATCGAACGACCCGAAGTCGCGCGCGATGGCGTCGGCCAGCGGCCCCGTGGGCGCCCCCCCGCCGCCCGGCCGCATCGACGGCCAGAAGAGGGCGTGGTTGAGGTAGCCGCCGCCGTTGTTCAGGACCGCCGTCCGCACGTCCTCGGGGAGGACCGATACGTCTTGGAGCAACTCCAGCAGAGGACGCTCCTGGAGGTCGGGCTGGTCTTCGAGCGCCGCGTTGAGCTTGGTCGTGTAGCCCTGGTGGTGCCGCCCGTGGTGAATCCCCATCGTCTCCGCATCGATGGCGGCCTCCAGGGCGTCTGGCTCGTAGGGCAGGTCGGGCAACTGGTAGGGGTAGACGAGCGAGGCCCCCGGCGCAGCCACCGCGAGGTCGAACAGGACGCCTGAGCTGGGCGACACGGCGCTCGGCGCGGCGCTGGGCTCCTGCGCGCCCCCAGACGCATCGGTGTTGCGCTCTACTGTGCAGCCCGACACGAAGGGCAGCACCGCAGCGCCCAGCGTACCCGCCGTCACGATGCGAAGGGCATGCCTACGCGAAACAGGTCGGTCCGTCGAGAGCCGTGCGGAGGTGATGTCAGCGTGTTGTGGTACCGGAGATGCGGGATCCATGGGATAGACGTGGTGCGAAGAGAGAAGTCGAGCATTCGAGCGCGCCACCTGGCCGCGCGCATTCTATTGGTTGGCGCTGCTCAGGAGGAATCGGGGACTAGCGCATTGAAGGCGTCGGCAAGGGCACCGTTGTCGAGGGTACCCGCAGCTCCGAGCACGGCGAGGCGGCTTGTCCCGGTCGGCCAGTCCGGGGGCCATTCGTCGGCGAAGCGCGTGGCGAGCATCCGCCCGACGAGGTGGAAGCGCGCGGGGCGTTTGCTGTCAGCCACGGCCACGAGGCCCTTGGCGCGGACGACCTCCGTGGGCAGGTCGGCGAGCGTCCGCCGCAACGCTACGAGCGACTCAAGCGGGGTGTCGGCCTCGAACGTCCACGTGTCGAACGTGTCGAGGTGCCGCGCCACCGGGCGGTTCCGGGCGGCGGGGTCGAGGAGGCCCGCGAGCACGTCGTCGTCCGTATCGAGCAGCAGCGTAGGGTCGAGGTCGTCGGCATCGAGGAGGCGCGCCGCAGGTGCGAAGCTGCGCACCCAGTCCTCGGCGGCCCAGCGCGCAGGCTCGCCGTGGACGCCCACCTTGGTCAGCACGACCACGCTCGCGCCCCCCACCTGCGCCTCGGCTAGCGTTTCCGCATCCGCCGAGGGCCACTGGTCCACCTGGCCGACATCCACAACGGCGATCACGGCGGCGAGGCGGACGACTGGCTGCAGCCCCGCCCCCATCATCGGCAGCACGATCCCCAAGGGGTCGGACACGCCCGAGGCCTCGATCACGATGTGCTCGGGACGCGACTCGTGGCCGACTAGCGCGAGCAGTGCCGTCACGAGGCCCGCCGAGAGCGAGCAGCATACGCAGCCTCCTTCGAGCGCCAGCACACGCCCGCCACCAGCATCGACCTCCGTCGCATCGAGGTTGACCGAACCGAAGTCGTTCACCACCAGGCCGAGCCGCCGCCCGCGCGCCGCCGCGCTCGTCGTGATCGCGTTGACGAGCGTCGTCTTGCCCGCGCCCAGGAAGCCGGTGACGACCGTGACGGGCACGGGACGGTCTGGCAGGGAGGTCGGAGGCGTCGCCATACGACTAGCGGCTTTCGGTGAACGGGCACGAGGCCCAGCTTGCTTCTTCGGCGTAGACCTCGTCTTCGGTGAGCAGGCAGTGGTTGAGGGCCATCGTGAGGCCGGGCTCGTCCAGTCCGATCCCAATGAAGACGATCTCCTGCCGCCGGTCGCCGAGGACCGGGTCCCACACGCGCTCGGTGTCGGCGCGCAGCGCTTCGTCCTGGGGCCAGCGCTCGCGCGGCACGTCGGCCCACCACTTCCCGACCGCGTGGTACTGGCGGTGGCGGCCCGCTTGGCTCCACACCCACATCGTCTGGGGGGCCGAGCCGAGCCAGAAGACGCCTTTCGAGCGCAGCACGCCCGGCGCGTCGGGCGCGGCGGGCCAGGCACCCTGCAGGAAGCGCCACAGCTTGGTCGGGTGGAACGGCATCCGCGCCCTATAGACGAACGACGTCACGCCGTATTCCTCGGTCTCGGGCAGGTGCTCGCCGCGCATCTCGACCAGCCAGCCCGGCGCGTCGGCGGCCGCGTCGAAGTCGAAGCGGCCCGTCTCCATGACCTCGCCGAGAGGCACCTTGCTGTACGTCGCCGGGACGATGTGCGCGCGCGGGTTGAGCCGCCGGAGGGTAGCCTCGATGGTCGCCGCCTCGGCCTCGCTGACGGTGTCGAGCTTGTTGAGGATCATCACGTCGGCGAACTCGATCTGGTCGAGGAGCAACTCGCTGATCGAGCGGACATCACCCTCCGTGGCTTGGAGGCCGCGGTCGCGCAGCTGCTCCACCGAATCCAACTCGTCGAGGAGGTTGCCGGCGTCCACAACGGTCACCATCGTGTCGAGGCGGGCGACCTCGTTGAGCACGCGCCCCGTGGCGTCCTCGAAGGTGAACGTCTCCGCGACCGGCAGCGGCTCCGAGATGCCCGACGACTCGATGACAATCGCGTCGAAGCGCCCCTCCTTGGCCAGCCGCGCGACCTCGACGAGGAGGTCTTCGCGGAGCGTGCAGCAGATGCAGCCGTTGCTCATCTCCACGAGGCGCGCGTCGGTGCGCGTCACCTCGGGCGCAAGCGCTGAGTCATACTGGGCCTCGCCCTGTCGCACAAGCGCCGCGTCGACGTTGACCTCGGACATGTCGTTGACGATCACGGCTACGCGCCGCCCTTCGCGGTTAGCAAGGACGTGGTTGAGCAGCGTCGTCTTGCCCGCACCGAGAAAGCCAGAGAGGACGGTGACGGGGATCGGGCGCATGGGGCGGTTGGTCTGCATGGTATGCTCAGATAGGGATGCTTATTCGGGTTCGGTGTAAGCGAGGGTGCGTGCGAAGGCTTCCTCGAAGCGCGCGAGCGGCTCCTCACCGTAGAAGAGGTCGGCGGGCGCGGAGGCTTCGGGAGCCATGAACACGAACGTGGGCGTCCCTCCGACCCCAAGCCCGATGCCGAGGCGTAGGTCAGCGGCCATCAGTGGCGCGGTCGCGTCACGTTCGAGGCAGTCGTCAAAGGCCTCAGCGTCCAGGTCGGCGTCCGCCGCTGCTTGGCGGAATGCCGGGGCCGGATCGCGGAGAAAGCGCCAGTCGGGTTGCGTCAGGTAGAGGCGGCGCTGGAAGAACTCGAAACCAGCCCGGCCTCCGAGTGCGCCTGCACAGAAGACGGCCTCTGCGCCATGCATCCCCCGCAGCAGACGCGGAATGGGCGCGGTCCGCACGACAAAGTTCGCGCGGCCCGTCTCGACGAACGCTGCTTTGACGGAATCGAGCTTGGACTCGAATACGGTGCGGCACGTCGGGCAGGCGAAGTCCACGAACTCGTGGATCGTCGGCAGCGTCGGGTCGAAGGCCCCATCGGGGCCGGCCCCATAGGTGCGTGCCGCGTCGGCGTTCGCCAGCCAGGGGGCGTCGGCGCTGGAGCTATCGGCAGCCGTCATCTGAGCGAAGGCTGCCGGGGCACTCAGGACAAGCAGGAGCGCCAAGACGTGCCGGACGGGTTGTACGAACTCAGGCATGGGCGGTCGGGAGGCGGAGGTTGAGAAGGTGCCCGACCACCAACGTCGCCGAGCCGATCAGGGTGAGTGCCGTCTCCCCCACCTCGCCGAGTGCCTCCTCCAGGAGAACGGCACCGACAAGCAACGCGACGCCTGCGATGAGCAAGCCAGGAACCAGTGCCCGTCGGTGCCGCCGGTATCCAGGCAGCGCGACAAGGAGGACGACGGCGGCGAGCGCGAACGTGAGACCGAGGTGAATGCTTTCTGACGCCGCCCACGCCAGCGCGCCTGTGGCGACGAGCGGCAGCGCAAGGCAGTGAATGACACACAACAGCGAGAGGACGATGCCGACCAGATCGAGAGAGGAGCGCATCGCAGGGGTGGCTGGGGAGCTAGTCATGGACAGAGATGTCTACGAGGAAGTGGGGTGAGGAGAGCGGGTGGGTGCGTAGCGGGTGCCACTCTGCACGAGGTCGTGGTTGAGAAAGGCGGCGGCCGCAAAGCCCGAAGCGGCGGCCATCTGGACGGCTTGCATGGGCGTCGTCATGTCGCCGCAGGCCCAGACGTGGGGCGCGCTCGTGCGGTAGGTCTCGTCCACCGCCACGTGCCCGGCGTCTGTGCGGGCCAGCCCGAGCGCATCCGGGAGCGGACCGCGCGGGCGCTGCGGCGGCTGGACGTACACCGCCGCCGCGGCAAGCCGATCACCGCCCTCGAACATGACGGACCGCGCCACACGACCCGTCACGTCGAGGGCAGCCACGGGACGCTCGTCCACCACGATGCCGAGCGCCTCGAGTTTTATGCGGCTGTCTTCGGAAATGCCACCAGATTGGCCTGGGAGGCCAGTACAGAGCGTCACGCGCGTCGTCCATCCGAGCAGCAGTTCCGCGAGGTGCGCACCCGTCTCGCCGGTACCGAGCACCGCCGTCACACGGCCGCGCAGCTCGTGGCCGTGGCAGTACGGGCAGTGGACGACGGTCTCCCCCCACGCCTGGGCCAGACCCGGGATCTCAGGCAGCACGTCTTCGACGCCCGTGGCGAGCAGAAGCCGCTTCGCCGCGAGTTCGGAGCCATCAGCAAGCTTGACGCGAACACCCGCCGCGTCCGATTCCCCCGCCACCGCCTCGGCCTCGACGAACCGCGCACCGTAGTGGCGGGCTTGCACGCGGCCGATACGCCGCAGCTCGTCCGGCGGCGTGCCGTCGCGGGTGAACACGTTGTAGCTGTGCGACGCGGGGGCATTGCGCCCAGGCCCGCCGTCGAGCACCACCACGGAGCGTCCTGCGCGCGCCAACACGAGCGCAGCCTCCAGGCCTGCTGGGCCAGCGCCAATAATGAGTGCGTCGGTCGTTCTTGATTCAAGCATGGTGGTACTCAAGCTTGGCGGCGCTCAAATCGCGCCCGTCGGCATCGGCGTCTTTACAGGGGGCGTGTCTTCAGGTGAGGGCGAGGATTCACCGCGCGGCCTGGTCGTCGCCCAGGCTGTACTCTGCATCGACCAGGCGATAGAGCAGGCCGTAGGGGTCGTCGCGCAGCAGTTGCAGGCGGCCCTCGACGGTGATGGTGTCGTAGCTGAAAGCCACGCCGCGCGTCGCCCGCACCTCGATGATGGACTCCGGGCCGCCGGGCATGTGGAAAAAGCACCCGTGGCCGGGAAAGGCGCTGAGGAGGAAGAGGGTCTGCTTCTCCTCGTACCCCAGCGGGATCATGTAGCCCGTCATGCTCACCTCGGTCTCGTCCAATTCCTCGACGTCTGGGGGAAACATCGGATTCCACTGGATGCCGTCCGGGGTCGTCACTTCCTCAAAACCTGCTTGCAAGAGGGTTCGCCAGAGCGCGTCGTCCACCTGGGTGGCCAGAGGGCTTCCCATGTCGCTGCCCGACGAAGAGAACGAGGCCTCTACCGTCTTCGGTCCGAAGCCCGCCTTGCTGAGGGTGAATCCAGCGAAGCCGACGGCGAAGACGAGCATCACCACCAGCAGGCTTTCTGATCGAACGATGGACATGAACGTAGGCATCGGGGGAGCGACGACGGTTGGAGGAAACGACTAGCCTTGCGCGAGCACGCGGGCGATGTCGGTGCGGTAGGCCTGGAAGGCCGGGATGAGCGCCGCCACGACGCCTGCGACGAGCGCGAGCGCCACTACGTAGAGCACCCGCGGGTCGAAGGAAAAGCCGCCGAGGGCCATGCCCTGTGCCTGCTCGACGGCCCCGCCCAGGACGGCCGCCGCCAGGTGCCCGAGCACGAGCCCCAGGAACGCGCCCAGACTGGCGAGGAGCAATCCTTCGAGCAAAACATGGGCCATGAGCCTGCGCCGCGGGGCCCCGAGCGCTCGCATCATCGCGAGGTCGTAGCGTCGCTCTTTGAGTGCGTTGATGAGCGCCACGAAGACACTCAGCACCGCCACGAGGACGAGGATCAGCCCGAAAGCCCGCACTGCGTCGATGCCTACGCCGAGGAGGTCGAAGAGCCGCGCCGTCTCGAACGCGGGCGCAGCGGCCTGGAGGTCCGTCTGCGTGTTGACGTAACGCGGAAAGGAGACGGCCGCCAGCGGGGAGGCGTAGCGGATCAGCACGGCGGTGTACTCCTGCGCTGGAGCCGAAGCGGTCTGCCCCGTCGAGCCGGGCGGCCCGGACGCGCTGCCTGCCAAGACGGGCGTGGCGTCGTCCTCGGTCGCTTCGTCTTCACCGTGGTCGTGCTGATCGTCATGGCTGTGGTCGTCATCGTGACCATGCTCTCCCTCGTGGCTATGGTCATCTCCGTCGTGGTCATGACTGTGCTCCTCGTCGTGGCTGTGGTCATCATCATGCGCATGATCGCCGTCGTGCTCGTGGCCTTCTTCGTCGTGTGCGTGCTCCTCGTCGTGGTCATGGTCGTCGTCGCTGTGTACGCCGTGCACATCCCACACGGTCTCGATGCTCGTCAGGATGAGACGATCCAGGACCGTCCCTGTCTCCGCGAAAACGCCGACCACCTCGATGGGATGCTCCTCGTGGCTGTGGCCGCCCTCGCTGAGCCCGTGCGCGCTGAAGAAGGTGTCCCCAATGTCGAGGCCCGTCTCGCTGGCCACGGCCGCCCCCATCGTCACTTTCATGGTTCCCGACCACAGCTCCCCGCGCTCGACTTCGCCGCCGTAGTGCGCGGCGTAGGCGTGGGTCGTCCCTACGATGCGGTAGCCCCGGTATGAGTCCCCAAGCGCCAGCGGGATCGCCTCCGCGACGACGGGGTCTTCTATGAGCGCCTCGGCTTCGGCGACCGGAATGTTGCCCGTCGGCGAGTCGATGTGGTAGACCGCCGAGAGGATGAGTTGGAGCGGGCTGCCCTTCGCCCCCACCACGAGGTCGATCCCCTGCGCGTTGCGGGTGAGGTTTTGCTCCACGCGGTCGCTCACCAGGAGGAGCACTACGATGGTCGCGATGCCGAGCGCGAGGATGAGCACATTCAGGACGCTGCTGAACGTGCGCTGCCGGAGATACGAGGCGCTGAGCTTGAAGAGATTCATGGCTGCGAGGGCTCGCTGGTGGCGTGGTTGTGAGAGGCCTCGTCGAGCGCGAGGTAGTCGCCGAAGGCGCTGGTGATGCGGGCGTCGTGGGTGGCCACGAGGAGCGTGGCGTCGTACGCCTCGGCCTGCTCACGGAGCAGGGTGAGCACCTGCCCAGCCCGGACGTCATCGAGGCTGGATGTGGGCTCGTCGGCCAGCAGGAGACGCGGCCGGTTCATCACCGCCCGGGCGATCGCAACGCGCTGCCGCTGCCCGACTGACAACTCGTGGGGGTAGGCGTTCACCTTCTCCGCCACATCCAGGCTGCGAAGCACCTCGTGGGCGCGGCCCGCGTCTTGCGGCAGGCCCGCCATGTAAGGCGCTAGGAGCAGATTTTGCTCCACCGTCAGCGTCGGGAAGAGGTGCAACTGCTGAAAGACGATACCGATGTGTTGCCCCCGAAAGCGGTCGAGCGCGTCGCCCTTGAGCGCGGTCAGTTCCTCCCCCGCTACGACGACACGGCCCTCACTGGGGCGCAGCAGACCCGCCAAGATGTGAAGCAGCGTTGTCTTGCCACTCCCCGAGAGGCCCAGCACGAGCCGGTGCTCGCCCTGGGCGACGCTGAAGTGGGGTAGGTCGAGGACAGCGTCCTGACCGTACCGGTGTCGTACGTCTTCGAGAAGGATCATCCTGTCCTTGGCGTTCAGCGCATGGTTGGTTGAGAGCGGAGTGGCCCGGTAGCGGGTACGCCACCGAGCCAACTCCGTCCGTGCGTTTTCGTTTTGCCGGTCAGTCGTCGAAGCCGAGGATGACTTGGGGCTGACCCGCGAGCGTGACGATAGGTTCGGCACTTGCCTCTCCCGTCGCGATGTCATAGGAGTAGATCCCCCGCGCCGATTCGGTGCTCAGGCCGAACAGCACGTCGCCGTCCACGAGACTCACCGCCGTCGAGAATCCGTTGCCGGCCGGGAGTGCGAGCATCTCGCCAGTCTGTTGCGCGAGGTTGAACCGGACCGGCTGCCAGTTGAAGTCGGTCAGGTAGTTCGGGGGGTTGGAGCGCCCGGCGAGCACCTCAATGGTACCGTAGACGTAGCCGTCGCCGCCGTAGACCATGCCGTTGAGCGTGCCGATCGCGCCCCCCTCAACGGGCATCGAGATCGTGGACGTGTCGAGGAAGTAGTCGTCGAACTCGGTCGCGCCGCTACGGATTCGGAGGAAGCCCGGGCTCTGGTTCGGGGCGAAGCCAAACGAGGCGATACCGTACACGTAGAGGTCGCCGTTCTGGTCGACGAACATCGTCTGGTTGAACCCATAGCGACCGGGGCTGGCCGAGTGGTCGGAGCGGATCACACGCTCGTAGGCCCCCGTCGCGGCATCGAAGACCGCCACGTCGATGCCATCGGCGGAGGCGAACGGGGCCACGAACTGCTGGAGCCCGACGTAGAGCTTGCCGCCCGTGATCGCCATCACGCCAGGCTCAGGGTTGGTGTCCTCGGTGTTGACCGGGTTGCGAGCGATGCCAAGCGTATTCAGGTCGATGACATCGATCTGCGTCATCGTCTGCGGATTGAAGACGATGATCTGCCCAGCGAACAGGAGGCTCACGTAGGCACGCGTCGCGCTCGACCAGACGACGTTGGAGCCGACCCCGCCCGCCGGAAGCGTCATCGTGCCCGTCTCGGTCAGCGTGCCGTCCGCGCCACGGACGTAGCGGGTCATCTCGTCCCCCGCGATGTTCTGCGTGGTGATGACCTCGTTCCCCCACCGGTGGGCATAGACGAAGAACGTCTGCTCGAAGGCGTCGTCGTGGGTGACGTTGTCCTGGTCAAGTGCGATGGTCTGGACGAACGACGAGCCGCTCTGACCGGTCTGGTCGGGCACGGTCGTCACGAGGAGCACGTCCGGCACTACCGGGGTCGGTTCTGGGTCGGAATCAGCGGTGTCGCACGCGGCGAAGACGAGCGCCAGCGCCAAGGTGGCGACGAGCGCCGTGGGAGTGAATCGGGTCATGGGTTGCCTGTGTGTGAATGAAGCCGGCGTGTGCCGACAGAATCGTCAGCGCGCGCCGACGAGGGTGTAGCGGAGTTTGAGCCGGAACGTCCGGCCCGGGAGGGGAAAGTTGAACTGGTTGAGGACGGTAGCATCGGTCAGGTTTTGGACCTCCGCCGAGACCGTGATGCCCGTATCGAACCAGGCCGCCTCGGCCCCAATCGTGTGGGTGAGCGTGCGGGGGATGCGTCGCTCTTGACGACTACTCACCTCGAAAGCATAGAAGTATTCCTCGGTGAACTGCGCCTCGTAGAACGCCTTCGCGCGCGAGTTGCGACCGACGAGGTCGTTGCGGTAGACCTCAGTCTGGAGACCGCCGAAGAAATAGGGCAGGTTGGGAATGCGGAGGCCGTAGGTCGCGCTCGGCACCGACGACCCGGGCTCCGTCTCCAGCACGTCCCGCGCGTCGAGGTAGGTCGCGTAGACGCGGGCATAGAGCCAGTCGGTCACGTCGCTCTGGACCTCGGCTTCGAGGCCAGCGATGCGGGCTGCGCCAAGGTTGGTGTGGGTCGCCGTTCCGCCGATCCCGGCACCGAGGCGGATGAGGTCGTTGATCGATTGCCAGAACGCCCCGACCTCCACCTGGACACGCCGCCCCGCGAAGGTGCGGTCGAGTTGGGCCCCGACCGTGAAGTTGAGCGCGCGCTCGGGCTTAAGCGCGGGCGCAGCCTGGATGAGGAGGCCGTCGCCGAAGAGTTCCGCCGAGGACGGCAGCCGCCGGGCGTGCTCCACCGCTGCTTTCGCCAGCACACCCCCCCGGAACCGGTACCGGAGTGCGAGGCTGCCTCCCATGTCCACCGACTCGCTCTCGACCCGCTCGGGATCGGTCGTAGACGGGTTGAAGAGCGACGAGGGCGTACCGCTGGCAGAGAACGCATAGCCTCGGACCCCTGTCACGGCTATGAATCGCCTGCCGAACGGCCGCCACTCGTGGGACAGCCCCACCACGGCTGCCGTTTGGTCACCCGGAAAGTCCGCGACATTACGCCCCGCGTACTCGTTAGCGATGGGGTTCGACGGCCGAAACGCCGTCCAGTCGAAGATGCCCGTGACGTTGAAGGTGTGGGCTAGACTTGCCTCGTAGGCCGCGGCCAAGCGGTAGCGGTAAACCGTCGTCCGGCTGTCGGAGTCGGACGGGAAGAAGCCGAGTTCCCCACGCCCGTTGGGGCTGGGACTCGTCGTCCCGTTCCACCCGTACCGGACCGCCGAGGTGTCCAGCAGCGCTCCGCGCGCCCACACTCCAATGAGCGCGGTCCGCAGGGCGAGTCGCCCGCCCATGGCACCCTCGCGGTCGCCGGTCAGGATGAGCACGCCCAGGCCCGAACTCGCCTCGGCGTGCTGAATGTTGGTCTGGATGCCCTGGACTTGGCGATTCTCGGCGATGATGGCTCCTTCGACGCCGAACTCGTCGAACCACGTCCGGCTGTTGGTCAACGCACCGCCTACGAGCACGCGTTGGATCTGGTCGTGGTCGCGGCGCACGACGAGGCCCGGCTGAAACGGGTTTTCCATCATGTAGTCGTTCTCCGCGCGGTCCACGTTGACCGAGAGGGCGGCCTCGAAGCCCGGTCCGAACGGCCGCTTGCCGGTCACCGAGAGCTGCTGCTGCCCGAACGAACCGTACGTGTAGCCCGCGTCTAGGTAGCCGTCCTCTGGATGGATCGTGACCACGTTGATGGCTGAGCCGAGCCCGTCGCCGCCGAACTGCGCGGGCACGACGCCTTTGTACACCTCAACCCGCTCGACGAGCTGGAGTGGGATGTTGTCCAAGGTGAACGCCTCACCGGCCACATCGGCCGCGTTGCCGTTGACGTAGATCTGAACGCGCTGGCCCTCCAGCCCGCGCACCGAGAACACCGACGGCGAGCCTAGCCCACCGGAGCGGCGCACCTGCACGCCCACCGCGCGGCTGATCGCCTCGTCGACGGTCATCCCGCGTCCCGCCAGCTGCTGTCCGTCAATGACCGTGACGGCGAAGGGGCTCTCGCGAATCTCCTCGGCCTCCGCATCGCCCTCTACAGCGACCTCCTCCAGGGCGTCGGGCTGCGCTGCGAGCGCAAAGTTGAGCGACACCATCGCACCCGCACGCACGGTCACGACGGTGTCGCGCGGCGCGAGCCCCACGAACGTGACCCGGATCGTTTGCCGTCCACGAGGGACCCGCTCGATCTGATACCGGCCGTCGAGGTCAGAGGCCGCGCCAAGGGATGTCCCGACCACGACGACGGCTGCGCCGACGAGCGCCTCACCCGTTGTGGCATCGGTCACCTTACCAGAAATGGAGCCGGTCTGCGCATGGGCGGCGGTTGCGAGGATGAACGAGAGTAAGATGAGTCGCATGCGGTCAGGGGTGGTAGCGCAGTATGGGTGGATCGCCTCGATGACGCGGTAGCGTCGCTGGCGTCACGAGGCCGGGAGCCGCTTTGCCGCAGCGCGCGCCCCAGCAATGTTGCGAGCCGTCGGCCCGAGTTCGAGCTCGGCGAGCGATCCGGTTGCGTAGAGGCCCGGCGCCCACGCCAGCGATGCCTCGACGCGCGGAAAGCCGCACGGCGCGACGGGCAGCCCCTCGCGCTCTACGGCGTCGTCCAACCAGGCTCCGCCGGGACGCCCCGCCGCAAAGCCCGTCGCCAGCACAACGCGGTCCGCGATGCACCTGGACGAGGCGTGGGTCGTGCGGGCAAACGTCTGCCCTGGGGAGTGTTTGCGGCTCGTGCGGAGCGATTCGACATGGCGGAGCGTGAGGCGAATCGCACCCTGCACGTCCAGCTCCGCCGCCTCAACGTGCGCAGTGACGCGCCGCAGGTCGTGACGGTTGGCGGCCCACCGGAACGAGCGCAGCACGTCCGACGGGGCCGAGCCCCGGTGCCGTGCCGCGTCGATGGCGGCACGGCGACGCGACGGGCATGCCTCCGCGCGAAAGCGGGCCATCCGCTTCGGCCCGAGCCAACCCGGGTCCGCGTCGAGTTGTGCCACGCGTGGCGCATGGCGGGCCACCAACACGGTGGGCCCACGCTGCGCCAGCGCAACGGCTGCCTGAATTGCCGAGATGCCGCCTCCTACTACGGTCACGCGCTCCAGTTCGGAGACGGCACCCCGACAAAAATCAAGATCAAAAAGGTGGTCTAC
>JBCCRG010000041.1:0-13683 GCA_039208155.1 Bacteroidota bacterium
AGCCATCGCGTTCCATCTCGAAGGGATGCGCGAGGACGGAGACCCAATCACGCCTCCCCGCGCTCAGGTCGAATATGTGGAGGTTGGCGGCGTTGCCTAGCTGCTGTGCGGCCTGGAACCACGCGTTCACATCCGCACACGTCCGCACCTTCACATCGTCGCGTAGCGACGACGTGGGAACGTCGGGCGGGGCGGCGTACGTTTGAGGAGACTGTCGCTCTTCTCATGTGCCTCTTCTCTCGTGCTTGCTCCTGAAGGCTACGCGCTCATCGGCGGCGCGGCCCTCCTCGCCCTGATGCTCACCGTCCTCGGTGCGTGGCTCGGTGGCCTGGGCTGGCTGCTCGCCGTCCTCGGCGTTCTCGCGCTCGGTTTCACCGTCTGGTTCTTCCGCGACCCGGCGCGCGTCGCACCAGACGACACCGCCACCCTGCTGCTCTCGCCCGCCGACGGCAAGGTGGTCGAACTCGTCGAGGAGCACGATCCGCTCTACCACGAGGGACCTGTGCGGCGGCTCTCGATCTTCCTCTCGCCGCTCAACGTGCACGTCAACCGGATCCCGGCGGACGGGACCATCGAGTACGCGGAGTATTTCCCGGGCGAGTACCTCGTGGCATGGCACCCGAAGGCAAGCGAGAAAAACGAACGCTCGGCGGTCGGCCTCCTCCACCCGAGTGGGACTAAGGTGCTCTTCAAGCAGATCGCGGGGGCCGTCGCGCGGCGCATCGTGTTCTACGCGCAGCCCGGCGATGCCTACCGCGCAGGCGACCGCTACGGCATCGTCAAGTTCGGCTCGCGGATGGACGTGCTCGTGCCGCCCCACGTCACCTTCGATGTGGGCATTGGCGACCGGGTGACGGCGGGCATCACGGTGATCGGGCGCCTCCCCGAGACGGGCGGCGACACGATGGAGAACGCGGCAAGCCCGAGGGCCGTCCATCCGGAACTGATGGCGGAGGTCTAGGCGATGGCCGACCCCATGCCTCGCTCCGGCTTCGACGTGCCGGACCGCCGCCGGAGCATCACGCGCCGCCGCGCCGCGCGCCCGCGCCGCCGGGTCGTGCGCGGCATCCCGCCGGTCGCGGTACCGTCGTTCTTCACGCTGATGAACCTGCTCAGCGGCTTCTTCTCAGTGGTGCTCGCCAGCGACGGGCGGCTCAGCACGGCGGCCTGGCTGATCGTCCTTGCGGGCTTCTTCGACCTCCTCGATGGCATGATGGCGCGGCTTGCGAACGCGCAGTCCACCTTCGGCCTCGAACTCGACTCGCTGGCTGACGTGGTTTCGTTCGGGCTCGCGCCGTCGTTCCTGCTCTTCCAGTTCGGACTCGGCGAGGTCGCGCTCCTCGGGCCGATCCTCGCGGCGCTGCCGGTGCTCTGCGGGGCCGTCCGCCTCGCGCGCTACAACGTCCTCGACGCCACGTCGGTCGGGGAGAAGAAAGACTACTTCACCGGCCTCCCGATCCCGGCGCAGGCGGGGCTGATCGTGACGTTCATCCTCACCTTCCAGGACAACGCCTGGTTCGACGGCCTCGCCCCCGAGCGCATCTCGACGATCCTCGTGACGATGACGGTGGGCCTGAGCGCGCTCATGGTGTCGCCGGTGCGCTTCCCCGCGTTGCCGTCGCCCAACCCGGCCAACTTCCGGCGGTACCGCTGGCGTTTTCTCGCGTTTGGCCTCGCGCTCACCCTCGCGATCCTCTTTGGCGAAGTCGGGCTCCTCTTCAGCGGGACGGTGTATCTTGTCGTCGGCCTCGTGCTCAGCATCCGCTGGGTGGTGGCAGCGTCGCTGGAGATGCCGCTGGACCCGCCCGCCGAAACGACATCCGGTTCCGCTGAGCCCGAGGCGGCCACCGATTCGCGCTAGTCCGTTTCTCCGCCTTTATGTTCATCGCTACCGTCCGCGTCACGCTCCGCCCGTCCATCCTCGACCCGCAGGGCAAGGCCATCGCGAACGCGCTCCACGACCTCGGCTACGACGCCGTCCAGAGCGCCCGCGTGGGCAAGACGGTCGTGCTGGAGATCGACGCCGCAGATGCCGACGCGGCGCACGCGCTCGCCACCGAGGCGGCCGAGAAGCTGCTTGCCAACCCCGTCATGGAGGACTTCGCCGTCACGGTCGAAGCCGTCGATCTCGCCTAGCTGTCCCTCCGCGCTCCGTCCCGTCCCGATGCGCGCCCTCCGTTCGTTTTCGCTCCCTGGAGTTCAGTCGCCCGAAGCGCGAGCCTCGCTCGGCTGGCCATGGCTCGGTCCTGTGGCACCAGCCACGCCCGACACGGAGACGCTCACGGTCGAGGAGGAGGTCGTCGAGGAGCGGCTGGACAGCCCGTGGCGCGTGATCCTCTTCAACGACGAGATCCACACCTTCGACGAGGTGATCGTGCAGCTCATCAAGGCGACGGGCTGCTCGGAATCGCAGGCGGAGGGCCACGCCTGGACGGTCCACACGCGCGGCAAGGACACGGTCTACGAGGGCGAGTTCGAGGACTGCTTCCGGGTCCAGGGCGTGCTGCGGGAGATCCAACTCGTCACCGAGATCCAGGGGTAGACTGATCCGGCCGCCCCCGGTCACGCCGCGCGCCAGAGGTACCAACTGGCCACGCTCCGGTAGGGCTGCCACGGTGCGCCCATCGCGGCGAGGTCCTTCGGCGAGGGTAGGGCATCCAGGCCGTAAGCGTTCATCGCGCCACGCTGAACGCCGAGGTCGGTCGTGGGCAGCACGTCAGGCCGCCCGAGGTCGAAGATGAGTAGCATCTGCACCGTCCACGGCCCAATGCCACGCACCTGCGTTAGCCGGGCGATCACCTCGTTGTCGGGGAGTCGCTCGATGGCCTCGGCGGTCGGCACGGTGCCGTCCAGGACGCGCTCGGCGAGGCTGCGCGCGGCCCGCTGCTTCGGGCGCGAGAGCCCGGCCCCGCGCAGCGTCTCGTCGTCCAAGTCCAGCAGCGCCTCGGCGGTCGGCGTGGCATCGGGAAAGAGTGCCTGGACGCGGCTGTGGATCGTCGCCGCAGCCTTCGTCGAGATCTGCTGGAAGACGATCGAGCGCAGCAGCGCCGCGAACGGGTCGGCGAGCCCACGTACCTCCAGCCTGCACGACCCCACGTGCGCGATGAGCTGCCCCATCATCGGGTCCGCATCGGCGAGGTAGGTGGTAGCCGCGTCGTAGTTCACAGGTTGAAAATCGAAAGGGGGCGAAAAAATGTTCGGATTTGGCTTTCTGGCTCGCAGTCAGCAATACATCTTCAATGACCAATGACCAATGACCAATGACCAATGACCAATGACCAAAACTCAAAATGGCACGTCGTCGCTCACGTCCTCGACGGCGCGCTCGGCGCGGGCGAGGCGGATGCCTGACGCATCGAAGCCGAAGAGGTCTTCGGGCGAGAATACGAGGCGGAACTGGTGCTCTGTCTCGAAGAACGAGGCGAACTTCGTGGCGACCTGGTCGAGGCGGTCGAGGTAGTACGGCGTGTGCTCGTCGGGTGCGGCCGGGTCCCACGTATCGGCGAGGCGGGCGGCCTCGAAGGCAGGGCCGGGGCCTGCGATGTAGTAGCTGATGCGGTCGCCCTTGCGCGGCGGCTGGCCGGTCTGCGCGGCGCGCTGCTTGGCGAGTTCGTACGACGCCGTCCGTGTGCGTCGCCCGGCTTCCACGTCGGCCTCGTAGGCCGCGACGGTGTTCTTGAGCGTCTCGGTGCGCTGGAAGTCGGCGACGCCGTCGGTCCAGTCGTGGGCGAGGATGCGGTCGCGCTGGGCGAGGTACAGGTCGTGGAGGCCCTGGATGTTTTCTTCGAGCAGCAGCCGGACGGCCTCGCGGACGAAGCGTCGCCCGAAGCGCTCCGTCGAGCGGGAGACGAGGGACGAGCCTTTGAACTTGATGTGCCCGTCGTAGCCGAGCAGCGCGTAGTTCTTCTTCTTGTACGACAGCATCTTCTGGAAGCGCCCGTCGAAGCCGATGCGGATGCCCTCGGGCATGCGCTCCGAGAGCGTGCGCACGTAGGCGCGCTCCTCGGCGTCGCCGCGGATGCCGTCGGGCGGGACGAAGAGCACGCCGTCGGTGTCCACCTCGATGACCGTGCCGCCGTCGGCGCGCACGTGGCGGATGATCTGCCGCAGCAACTCCTGGCCCGTCGCGGCGACGCGGTCGGCCTCGGCGAAGTCGTTAAAAAGCGCCATCCCGAACGCGAGGTTTCCGTAGAAGCTCTGTCCTGTCCAGTTGAACAGACCATTGCGGCCAGCGATCACCGTGTGATGATCGGCGACCGTCAAACAGTGTATTGGACCGTCGTACGCGACCTGGCTACGATGTTCGTGCTTGATTACCGGAGCCAGGCCACGAGGGACGCTCACGTGCGGGTTATTGACCTGAATGCGGTACGATCCGTCGAAGTCAGAGATGTAAGCGCGGCGACCAAGGTGGAGGCACAGTCTGACGAAGTCGCGTGCAAGCTGCGCGCTGCTCGTCGTGTAGCGCATCCCGGTGGCGTTGCCGTCTCCCGCCATGAGAGTGTCGAAGAGTACCTGAAGGTGATCGGGCGGGAGGTGGAAGACCCAGTCGGGTAGTCGTTTCTCAAACGAGCCAGACCCGCACTCGGCGTCAAGGACCTCGTAGAACACCCGCGAACAGAACGAAAAACCGTTTACGGATGTCGAGTACGCGATGCCAGTGCGCTGAAGAAGCGCCTCAATGGCTTCACATCCAGCCTCCTGTTTCTGGGCGAGAGAAATGACATAGCTCTCCCCCCGGACGTTGCCGTTCGCGTACACCTTGGGCGTACTTCGACAGAGACTCCCTTCAGTGACATACCAGCCGAGGAGCGCGAGCCAGTCGTCTAGGGCGAAGTCGTTGGGTTGCCAACGGGCTTGCCGCCGTAGCTCTTTGATGCCACGCGGCCCACGTTTGTAGACGATGCCGTGACGCCCACATAGCGCCGCTACACTTACGTGGAGATTGTGGGCAGACGCGGGTGGGAACGGCGCCAGGGGTGGAAGCTTGCGGGGTACACGGTCGTCGAACAGGGCGGAGGCCGTCTCCCACTTGTAGGAGCTATAGGACCCCCCAGGCTTGAAGCGGGCCGTTAGAAATCGATGCTCCGGTGTCACGAGAAAGTCCGTGAAGCGATTCTGAATAGACACCATCGGGCCGAGATAGTGTTGTTCATAGACCGCAGTGACAGGCTTGATCTGCGCCTCCAGCGTCTCCGGATTCAGCGCATACACGAGGTCGCCGACCTCTACATGCGTGATGGGCTTGATGCCATCCACGGTCACGATTTCTGTGTCGGCGCTGAAGCAATTGATAATATTCTTGTAAGCAGTCTGTCGGGCATCTAATTCGGCGCGGTCGTCCGCGTCGTCCGTCGCCTTCATCGCCGCCTTCGTTTCGAAGCGGAGCGCGGTCAGCTTGCGCAGCAGGTCGGGAAAGAGGCCGAGCGCGTCGTCCTTCGGGCGGACGTCGTAGCCCAGCATGATGCTCGGGTACAGACTCTCCACGTCGGCGTACACGACGGGGCCGACGACGCCCGTGACAAACACGTCGGTGTAGCCGCCGATAGTCTGGCTGCCCCACGCGGCGCGGGGGAGGGCCTGCCGCTGCCGGAGATACTCCCTCACAAAAAGCGCCTCGATCTTGCTCGCCGGGCCCGTCCGCGCGGTCTGGCCATAGGGCATCGGCACCATCTGCGTGAGGTAGAACGTGCTCCCCGAGAGGTGCCGCGCCAGCCGCTCCGTCTCGACCACGTCGTCGAGGGCGTAGTCCAGGAGCCGCGCCGGGTCCTCGTCCCATACCCGCGCGATGTCGCTGCCCTCGACGTAGGTGCGCGTCTCGTCCGCGAAGCCGAAATACTTCGCGGCGACCTTGAGGCCGTAGCCCGGCAGGTCACGCTTGAACACGTCGAAGCTCATCACCTGGAAGAGCGTGTCGATGACGTGCCGCCCGGCGATGTCGAGCGCCGGGAAGTCGACCATCCGCTCCGCGAAGCGCATCGAACTCGGGAATTGTCGGGGCACCGAGCCGTCGCGCCCGATGGCGAGCGGGACGCCGTGCAACTGGCAGCGCTTGAGGAGGTAGTCGAAGTCGAAGCCGTAGACGTTGTGCCCTTCGATCACATCCGGGTCGCGCTCCTGGATGATGCGGACTGTCTCTTCGAGGAGCGCCTTCTCCGAGGTGTCACGCGCGTGCAATAGCCGCGACCAGCCCCGATTGTCGCTCAGCGCGACGATGATGACAGCGTGTTCGGGGCGCTCGGGCTGTGGGAAGCCGTCCGGTGCGTAGACTTCGATGTCGAGTTGCAGCCGGTGGATGTGCTCGAAGGCCATGCCCTTGAAGAGCGTCCGCCCCGACTGCATGAGGTAGACCTGCTCGGGGTTGCCTGCGAAGTAGAGCTCCTCGGGCCGCCGCGCCTCCGTCTCCGTGACGCGCTCGACGTGGCGGACGGCGTCCCAGTAGTCGCGGATCGAGGTAAAGACGACGAGGTCGCGGAAGTACGCCTGGCCGCCCCGGTCTTGCTCGACCTTCACCGACTCGTCGAGGCGCTGGTAGCGGAAGCGGTCGCGCCCGAAGCCGCGCAGCAGCTCCGCGTCGTGGATGAGCAGGAAGGGGTAGAACGGCACGTCCTCCGTCTCTACCGTCCCACCGTCCGGCTGGTCGAAGCCGCGCCGCCAGTAGAGCCGCATCCGCGCGGGGTCAGCCTCGCGCCCTGACCGGTCGCGAACGACGTGCAGGGCTACGAGGCCCTCGGCGGGGTCCTTCCCGTAGAGGGCAACATCGTAGCCGGGAGTGGGGGGAGAAGCGTCGGGCATAGCGTGAGCGTCTACGCGCGAGCGGTGCCCGCGTGCCTTCACGGCGTGCTACTCTACCAATCGCTTTGCGACCGTGACGTGGTAGACGGGCTGCCTGTGTTCGCGAACGACCACGAGGACGCCCTGATCTTCCAACGCGATCAGCGTCCGGCCCAGCTCGGCCGCTAGTTCGTCGGTGTAGCGGGAGGCAAAGCCCAGTCGCGCGTCCTGGAGGCGCTCACGGACGAGTGGCTCGGCGAAGCGCCACGTCCAGCCGCGTCCGGCGAGCTCGGGCAGCGAGTCGGGTAGCGGGGTCGCTCGAAATCGTGCGTAAGTGAGGTCGAACGTCGTGCCGTACTCGTGGCTGGAGCGTCCCCGAGTGGCGTTGCTGTTCACCTGGCCGAGACGGCGTTGGTCGTCGGTGGTGCGCAGCGCCGACGTGACGAGGAGGCGATGGGCCGGGGCGCCGCGCGCGTTGAGACGGGCAGCAAAGCGGGTCACGATGCGGTCGAGCGCAACAGCGGCGTCGGAGGTGACGGCGGGCACCCCATAGCGCATCCGCGAGACGAGGAACCGGTCGTTCGAGCGTAGGGTGACGAGGGAATCAGGCGCAGGGCGGACTTCGAGCGCGGCGCGATCAGCAGGCGGGGCTATGCCCAGAGAGCGAGCGTACTCCACATGCACGGCATTCCGGGAACGACGGAGGAGGGCAACCTCGCGGTCGCTCAGCGGCGGGATCGACGCCAGCGCCAACGCCTCGGTGCGAAGTTGTGCGTCGGCGCGTTCGAGGGTGAGGGCCACGTCAGCGCGGATGTCGAGCGTAGCCCAGCCGCCTACTGCCAGGAACAGCGTGACCACCAGAGCCACCCATGAGAGCCGCTGTCGCCGCCGCCGCGACCGAAGACGAGGGTCTGGCGGTGGCACCGGGCGATCTATGCCCTCACCGCGCCGCCGATTGGGCGAAGGGAGCCCGTCGCGACGCAGCGCCTCGTGCATCATCGGCGAGGAGCGGGCAGGGCGGTCAGGCACAAGGGGAGGGAGGTGAGCCGTTGAATTAGGGCGCGGACGTACCCGACGTGGAGCGGCGCAGCAGCACGAGGAAGAACGGGACGCCGCAGAGGGCTGTCAGGACGCCGACGGGCAACTCGCGATTCGCCAGCAGCGTGCGCGCCGCCAGGTCAGCGAGGATGAGGAACGCCCCACCCGTCGCGAACGCGACGGGCACTACGCGCCGATGGCTCACGCCGACCACGAAGCGCACCGCGTGGGGCACGATCAGCCCGACGAACCCAACGACGCCTGCCGCTGCGACGAGCACGCCCGTCACGAGCGCGCTCCACCCGATGAGCCCCCACTTCAGTCTCTCGACGGGCACACCCAGCGCTCGCGCCGCATCCTCGCCCGTGAGCAACGCATCGAGAGGACGCGCTGCGAGCCAGAGCAACGCGCTGCCTCCGAGCGCCACCGCGAGCGGGAGCCAGAGCGACGCCCACTGCGCACCCGCGAACGAGCCGAGCAGCCAGAAGAGCACCGCACGCATCCGGTCAGCGTCAGGGGAAGCGAACGTCACGAACGCCGTCACGGACGCAAAGAGCGCCGAGAGCGCCACGCCCGCGAGCAGGAGCCGCGCCGTCGGGAGGTGGTTTCCCTCACGCGCGACGAGGACGACGAGCACCATCGCGAAGAGCGCGCCGAAGAAGGCCGCCAGCGGGAGGCTGAGCGCCGTGCTGAGGACAGGCGGGAGGAAGCCGAGGTAGAACAGCGACGCCCCCGCGCTCGCGCCGCTCGACACGCCGAGGAGGTAAGGTTCTGCAAGCGGGTTCCGCACGAGTGCCTGCATCCCCACGCCCACGACTGCCAGCCCGCCGCCGACGACGAGCGCCAGCAGCACCCGCGGCATCCGGAGCGCCCACACGATGGTCGAAGCGGTCAGGTCTACCGGCTCGTTCCCGGTCAGCCGTGCCATGATGGCATCGAGGACGACGCCCGGCGCGAGGCGCACGCTGCCGAAGAGCAACCCAGCCACAAACGCCCCGCCCAGGCTCAGCCCGAGCGCCATTCCCAGGCCCAGACTGCGGCTCATAGCTCCGCCATCAGCGCCTCGGCGCCAGACGCGGCAATACCGAATGCGACGGTCAGCAGCGAGAGCGCGGCAACGCGGGCGTACTGGGACACGAGGGAGGAGCGAAGCGGTGAAAGCGAAGCCGCAAGGTACCCTCAGTCACACGGGCCATCGAGGAGGCGACGTGCGCTCTCGGCGCAGGAAACGTAGACGCCGGAATCGAGTCTGTATGCTCGTTTGGACGCTACTGCCCACTCGATTGGAAAAAAATCGAGACATGATTTCGTTTTCACCGATTTAAGACCTTACATTATGTAACCGCTGTGCTGTCGTAGCCACCTCGCGCGGCCCCTCGCGCCTGCGACTGCGGTCATCCCCTCCCATGCCGTACTGCTTCCTCCTCAACCCTGCCGCTGCCAACGGCCGTGCGAAACGGCTGCGTGGTCGCCTCGAAGCCACCGCGCAGGCGGCTGGTATGGCGTATGTGGTACGCGAGACGCAAGCAGCGGGCCATGCCACCGAGTTGGCGCAGAAAGCCGCCGCTGAAGGCTACCATGTCGTCGCTGTGGGCGGCGATGGCACCGTGCAGGAAGCCGCCGCCGGCGTGCTCGGCACCGAGGCCGCGCTCGGCGTCGTCCCAGCGGGGACTGGCAACGACTACGCCCGCTCGCTCGGATTGCCCACGAAACTAGACGCGGCCGCGCGCCTGCTCCCTTTCCTGAGCCCACGCGCGACCGACATCGGGCGCGTATCGTGGACCAACGCCGACGGCAGCGAGCATGCCTCCCTCTTCACGAATGCCCTCGGCACCGGCTTCGACGCCTACGCGGCCAGCTTGGCCGAGCACTACAAGCGCCTGCCTGGGCAGGCGGCCTACCTCGCGGCCATCTTCAAAGGCCTCCGCACGTGGAGCAACCCGCCCGTACGCATCGGCATCTCCAAGTCTGTCCTCTCCGAAGTCGCGCCAGCCATACCGGCAGGACACGAGGCCGAGCCGTCCCCGGCATCGACTTCGTGGTTCGAGGGGCCCTTCTTCCTCCTGTCGCTCGGCGTCGGGTTCTCCGTGGGCGGTGGCTTCCGCCTCACGCCCGAGGCCCAGCCCGACGACGGCCTCCTTGATGCCTGCCTCCTGCGCGGCATCACGGCGGGCCGCGCCATCCAACTGCTCCCGCGTGCCATGCGCGGGGCCCACGTCGGCGCTGACGAGGTGACGCTCACGCGGCTCACCTCGATGACGCTCGACGCCGACACGCCGCTGCCGGTCCACGCCGACGGCGAGCTCCTTTCCACCAGCGCCGTCCGGCTTACTGCCACCATCGAGCCGGACGCGCTGCGCGTGCTGCGCCCTGACGCCTAGCTACGTCCAGACGCCTAGCCGCACCAGCCCCCCACTCGCTCACCGTCCACACCCGTTCCCTTCAACGAGCAGCCCTCCGCTCCCATGAGCAAGAAGCGCATCTTCATCGTGGACGATGACCCCAAGATCGGCGAACTCTTCGCCACGGTCCTCAACCGCGACGGCTACGACGCCCACGCCTTCACCAGCGCCTCCGTGGTGCTCAGCGAGATCGACGACGGCAAGGTGCCGGACCTCATCCTCGCCGACCTCCACATGCCGGACATCTCCGGCATCAAGCTGCTCGACGAGCTCCGCGAGCGCAACCTCGCGCTGCCGGTCATCATCATCACCGCGCAGCAGTCGGTCACGACGGCCGTCGAGGCGATGCGGCTCGGCGCGTTCCACTACCTCTCGAAGCCGGTCAACCTCGAAGAGATGCGCGCCCTCCTCGCGAAGGCGCTCGACCTCTACGGCGACAAGCAGGAGCTGAAGGAGATCCGCACCCAGCGCCGCAAGAAGCACTCGGCGAATAAGATCCTCGGCAAGTCCGACGAGATCCAGCGCGTGCGCGACACGATCGACATGCTGAAGGACATCCCCAACACCATTGTCCTGGTGCGCGGGGAGACGGGGACGGGCAAGAACCTGATCGCCAAGACGATCCACTACACCTCGCGCTGGAGCGGGGGCCGCTTCGTCGAAATCAACTGCGCGGCGCTGCCGGACAACCTCCTCGAATCGGAGCTGTTTGGCTACGAGAAGGGCGCGTTCACCGACGCCCGCGCCGCCAAGCCGGGCCTGTTGGAGATTGCCGACGGGGGCACGCTCTTCCTCGACGAGATCGACTCGATGAGCCTGCCGCTCCAGGCTAAGCTGCTCAGCTTCCTGGAGAGCCGCACGTTCCGCCGCCTCGGCGGGGTGGACGACATCAAGGTGTCCACGCGCATCATCTGCGCCACGAACGCGGCCCTGGAGGAGCGCATCGCTGAGAAGGAGTTCCGAAAGGACCTCTTCTTCCGCATCAACGTGGTGTCGCTGAAGCTGCCCGCGCTGCGTACGATGGGCCGCGACCTGCTGCTGATCGCCCGCGAGATCGTGAAGGGCTTCGCGAAGGAGTTCAACAAGGACGTGGACGGCTTCACGACGGAGGCCGAGGAGAAGCTGCTTGCCCACGACTGGCCGGGCAACGTCCGTGAGCTGCGCAACGTGCTCGAGCGCGCGATGATCTTCGCGCAGGGCGAGAAGATCGAGGCCAAGGACCTCATCCTGCTCAAGGCCGACGGCCTCGACACGGACGACGCCGACGGCTACTTCCGCTTCCGCTCCGGTGGCTCGCTCGAAGACCTCGAGCACGAGTACATCCGCCACATCCTCACCGTCCGCTCGAACTCGTCCTACGCCGACGTGGCCCGCCTGCTGGGCATCTCGAAGAAGACGCTCTGGGAGAAGCGCAAGAAGTACAACCTCGACGAGGAGTTGGCTGAGGCTGCCGCATAGGGTGTCGCCGCGTAATCCGCTATGCCGTGCCCACGCTGTTGTTTGATCTGGGCATCGCAGTGAGTACTATGTGTCCTAACGACACCGAGTCACTAGTTATGCCGCACAAGCTATCTCTCAAAGCGGAGCCGGTTATCGCCGTACTGAAGTCCGAAGGGTTCCAAAGCTGTGCTGACGACCTCCGCTCAGCAGCCGATGCGGGCGAGGGCGATCGCGTCGCGCAGATGTGCCACCCGAAATGGCTCGGCGACCTTTACATCAAGTCAAAGGAGTGGCCGGAGTGGTGGAATATGCTCTCTGAACTCAGACGTCATGCCCGCCGCTTTTCGAAGCAGGAGCCCTCTTCCAGCGGTGCGGCATAACCAGCGCTCACAGTCCGACGCTGAGCTTCACAGCTTCGCCCATCATGAGCGCCGCGCCTACTTTGCTACCGTTCAGCGCGGCTAAAGCAAAACTCCGTTGTGTATACTCCCACCAGCGCAGCCGATGACGGTCCTGAACGAGCGCCTAATTGCGCTGCGCCGGAAGGTCAGGGCTAACTCAAAGCACGTAATCGACACGATCCTTGCCGACCACAACGCTGATATCTGCGTGTTCTGTGGCGCTGTGGACGACTTGACTCGGGAGCACGTCCTACCCCGTTGGGTGTTCGACAAACGACCGGACCGCGGCTTCATCACAACGATCAACGAGCAGAGCCAGAATTACGAGAAAGCGACTGTTCCAGCGTGTCGCGATTGTAATTCAAATATCCTCGCTCACCTTGAGCGACGTGTAAAGCTCCTGCTCAGCCGCTTCTACCAGGATCCGGACTTCTTCTCAGAGCAGAATCAAGAGGCGCTGATTCTCTGGCTAGAAACGATAGACTACAAGTTCCAAGTCTTGAATCTGCGCCGCCGGTTCCTGCGACACAAGCAGAGCGACTATATACCCTTCCTTGCCTCGATCCCGCTTGGCATCATGCAGGACAGTGCCAGTTTGAGTCCGAGCAAAGTGTTCTCTAGAGTCCGCAACTCACTCAAGAGGCTCGGGGTGAAGTCAAAGGAGAGAAAGTTCAAGTCTCTTCTCCTGTTCCGGTCCTCCAATCCGGGATTCGGCTTCTTCCACCGGATGCACGACTTCATCTTCTTGGACTTCCCAGAGATGGGTGTGGCCTTGTTCCACTTCTACGAGCGCGAATTCGAAGTCCATGCCGACGCTCATGCTGCAGCCATGGAGATCATAAGCGATCAGTACGGCTCGGACCGCGAATCCGAGCCTGAGTAGGGACGCCAGTATGCATAACCCGCGGCTGCAGGCCGACGTGGGGCTCCAGCATTCTCGATTCGTGCGGGCTCCGGCGTCTACATTGCCTCGTCCCACCCTCACGGCGTCAGCCCCGCGCGGCTGAGCCGTCATCTGTTCTCGTCGCGACTTGAGGCGGACGAGGGGACGGTCAAGCACTACGAGAAGTTGTTCGACGTGGCCGATTCGCCGCCTACTGTTGTCAGGATCGGTTCCAAAAGGTGCTACTACCTGCCGACGGACTCCGCCGCAACCTAGGTGCTGATTGCAACGAAGCAGGAAGAAGGGCACCACGTCCCAGGCGTACAGCTAGCGCCTGAGGTCGTTGGTCAGAGGCCCCGCTGGGCGCGTTGCTTCTGGATCTCGCGGCTCAGGCTCCATTCCTACACCTCCCTTCTAGCATGGTGCGCACTCTCCTCCTCTCGACGCTGATCGCATCAGGATGCTCCTCCGTCGTCGGCATCGTGGACCCTGTGGCGCTGGACGCTCCGCTTCCGGAGGGCACGCCGGAGGCTGTCGGGCTGGACCTCTCGTACCTCAGCCGCGTCTCGCGGCACTTCGAGGAGGAGGCGGACCATAAGCTCCACAGCATGCTGGTAGTGCGGAATGGCCTGCTCGTGTTCGAGCGGTACTACAACGGGTTCGGCCGAGACAACCCCCACGACCTGCGCTCCGCCACCAAGAGCATCACGTCCCTCCTCACGGGCGTCGCCATCGAGCGTGGGGC